>JAUVHT010000131.1 GCA_030593155.1 Candidatus Bathyarchaeota archaeon | reverse complement strand
AGATGAGAAGAAAGCTCTCTTAAAGTAACGAGATAGATGCCGATGGACACCAGCCAGAGCCTGTCTTACGCAGAGATAAGGAACACGATACTCCAAAAGATTCCTCCTGAGATAGGTATAACCAGGATCGAGTTCGAGGGGCCCCGCCTGGCCATCTACACTCAACACCCTGAGATTCTGGTCGAGAAGAGCCACATAGTGGCGGAGATAGCGGGCCAGATCAAGAAGCGCATCGTGATACGCTCGGATCCCTCTGTGAGAGTTACCGAGCTCGAAGCGGAGAGGATAATTAAGGAGATCCTAGAAGGCGAGGCGGGCCTGGTGCAGAGCTACTTCGACCCGACGTTGGGGGAGGTGGTCTTGGAGGTCGAGAAGCCCGGGGTCGCCATCGGCAAGGGAGGATCCAACCTCCTCGAGATAGTAAGAAAGACACGGTGGAACCCCAACGTCGTGAGGTCCCCTCCGATACCGAGCCTGACGATTAAGCAGATCAGGAGCTTCCTGTACTCTAAGAGCAAGGAGAGGGAGCGTTTCCTCAGGGAGACGGGGGAGTCCATCTTCAGGCCCCAGTACGATCGGTCGGGCGATGTGCGGGTCACGTTCCTGGGGAGCAGCAGGCAGGTGGGCCGCTCCGCGATCCTCATCCGTAGCCGGGAGAGCTGCGTCCTCTTGGACTGCGGCATCAACCCGGGCACGAACAGGGCGATCGACGCCTTCCCAAGGCTGGACATCGAGGAGTTCGACATGAGCCGCCTGGACGCGGTGGTGATCTCCCACGCCCATCTGGACCACTGCGGATTCGTCCCCTACCTCTACAAGTACGGATATGACGGCCCGGTCTACACTTCGGAGCCCACTGCAAGCCTTATGACCCTCCTCCAGGGGGACTACCTGGATGTCATGAACAAGGAGGGCAGATACCCACCGTACAGCGCCGAGGACATCCGGAAGGTAATAATCCACACCATCTCCCTGGCCTGGGGGGAGGTCACAGACGTGTCGCCCGACATCCGCCTCACGCTGCACAACGCCGGCCACATACTGGGCTCGTCCATCATCCACCTCCACATTGGAAAGGGGCTGCACAACGTTGTCTACACGGGGGACTTCAAGTACGGGTACACCACGCTGCTATCCCCCGCGGTCTCCCAGTTCCCCAGGGTTGAGACCCTGATTATGGAGAGCACCTACGGGGGGCCCAACAACATCACACCGCCGCGGATGGAGACGGACGCCGAGTTCGTGGAGTTCACCAACCACATCCTGAAAGGGGGGAAGATGATCATCCCGGTGCCCGCCGTCGGCAGGGCCCAGGAGATCCTCATGGTCATCAACAAGTACATGGAGGAGGGATCCCTCACAGAGGTCCCCGTCTACATAGAGGGAATGATATCAGAGGCCACGGGGATCCACACCGCGTACCCCGACTACCTGTCATCGGAGCTGAGTGATCAGATACTCAGGGAGGGGGTGAACCCCTTCGAGTCCGACTACTTCACCGTGGTGAAGCAGCATGACCTCCGGGACGAGATAGCCGAGGGGGGGCCGTGCATCATCATGGCGACGGCGGGGATGATGGAGGGGGGTCCTGTGATGGAATACTTCAAGCGCCTCGCCCCTCTAGAGGAGAACGGCCTCGTGTTCGTCAGCTACCAGGTGGCCGGGACACAGGGCCATAGGATTCAAGGGGGGATGCGGTCCATCCAGACCTTCAACCGGAACGGGAAGATGGAGGTCACGAACATTAGGCTCACCACCCACACCATCGAAGGGTTCTCGGGCCACTCCGATCGGAATCAGCTGTTGAACTACGTGAGGAAGATGCGGCCGACCCCACGGAGGGTGTTCCTAGTCCACGGCGAGGAGTCGAAGTGCCAAAACATGGCCAGGACCATCTCTCGATTCCGGGGGGTTAGAGCCCACTCTCCCGACCTGCTAGAAACATTCCGTCTTGCCTGAGGCATAAATATAACAGCTAGGCGCGCCAGATCTTCACGGTCTTCGGCGTGAGGATGACCCTCTCCTCTCCGAGGCGGGCTATGTCGCCAGCTATCAAGGCGGCGTACTCGTTGAGCTCGTTGATGGCCCTCTTCACGTCCTCGATGTTGTGCTTCGCCAGGGGGGAGACGTTGGTGATGACGATGTTCCCCGCCTTCACTTCAGACTTAATAATGTCCACGTCTTCATACGCCTTGAGGGGAATGGCCTTGATGTACGTCTCGCGGGGGGACACGACTGCGTCCTCGTTCCGGCCGATAAGTTTGTCTATCACACCTCTCACTGGGAACCCATCCTTGAATAACCCTCGGACATCATACCAAGGGTTACCTACTGTGTTAGTGACACCTTCTGCCTAAAAGCTTTATTAATGAGCGTGTTCTAATGGCGACCGATTCAAGACAGAAACTGTTCAAGAGGCGTGTGCTGCGTCGGAAAGACGCGAACAGCCTGAAAGAGGAGGCTTCGACGCTTCTAGAGACCGAAAAGTATCGGACTGTGGGCCAGGCCGAGATAGAGGGCGGTTCAAAGGTCTATCTCTTCGACGGTGAGGCGCTCCTCGCCCGGAAGGACGGCGTCCTCTTCCCCACCTTGATGAACCCCAATCTGGAGGATTTACCCTCGGTGACAGTGGACATGGGGGCGGTACCATACGTCTGCAATGGTGCCGACGTGATGGCACCGGGCATCGTCGAGGTCAAGGACACGTTCGTGAGTGATGACCTTCTCGTCATCAGGGACGTTCAATACGGCAAGGCTCTGGCGGTGGGCATGGCGCTGGTCTCCTCGGAGGACATGAAGGATATGAGGAAAGGAAAGGCTATCAATAACCTCCATCACGTCGGGGACAAACTCTGGAACGCGATCGCATGAGTCACCGAAGCAACTTTTTCGTAGAAGAACCTAGACGATAAATCTGAGGGCCAGAATCACAGCGAAGGAGACGAGGGCGAGGGCCAACATGGATGCGGTGACGAGCTTCCACCAGAAGCCGAAGCGTTCGCACCCCCTTTCATAGTTTTCAACGTATTCCCGAAATATTCTGACGATTTTCTCGGAGATCCCCACGCTCATAACGAGCCGCCCCTCATCTGTTAGTATTTTCTACGCTTACTCCGCATAAAGTTTATCTTGTGCAGGGCATTTTTTCAGGAGACTCGGTGATTCAAATGGGAATGCTCGACGATATCAGGATCCTGGACTTCAGCCACGTCTTCTTCGGCCCCTACACCACCATGATCCTCGGGGACATGGGGGCGGATGTCATCAAGAT
>JAUVHT010000092.1 GCA_030593155.1 Candidatus Bathyarchaeota archaeon | reverse complement strand
GTCGACTTGGAACTCCTCGAACGGGACAAGGAGCTCCTGGGGAGGGTGGTGGACGAGCATCAGGACCGGCTCAAGGAGCTGGGGGACTGGGCCATCTACCCCCTGACTCTCCAGATGATAGCCGAGGGGAGATTCGCTCTGGATGAGGGGGATGTGATGCGCTTCGATGGGAAGAAGGTGCCCTGCGGCCACAGGTTGTAATTGAAGAAGAAAGGGATTCTGGGCTATCTAAATGGATTGACCACACCTCGTTAGATGGTGCTCCTATTTCCTCGAGAAGAACTCCATCTGGTAAGAGTCCTCATCCAGGATCCCGAGCCTCTTCATGGTGAGCTTGAGGGTGGCCGTGTTAGCCTCGCTCAGCACGGTGAGGGGCTTCCTAGGCCTCCCGACGCTCGCTCCGACCATGTTTAGGGCCGCCTTGAGGGGTACCGGGTTGGTCTCGGCGTACATCATCCTCATCAGGGGGAAGTACTCGAAGAAGAGCTCTCGAGACCTCAACACGTCATCGTAGCTCTCCCAGGGCTTCGATATCTTCGCGAGTTCCCTGGGTGCTATGGAGCCCGTCACGTTGGATGTGCCCTTCCCTCCCGAGGCCAGCACCGGGAAGATCAGGGCGTACTGGGGGCAGTCACAGCAGAGGACGTTGAGCTCACCCCTCGTCAGCTCCACCACCCTCAGGACGCCGTAGGGGTTGGGCCCCGCCTCCTTCAGGGCGACGATGTTCTCCAGCCTAGCCAATCTTGCGATGGTCTCAGCCTCGACGTTCACCCCCGTCCGGGAGGGGTTGTTATAGATGACCAGGGGCAGGTCCACGGCCTCAGCGACCTCCTTGAAGTAACTGTAAAGCGCGTCCTGGCTCGGCCTGATGTAGCCGGGCTGGACTATGAGCCCGCCGTCGGCCCCCGCATCCATGGCGTACCGGGCGTTTTCGATGGTCGCCTTCGTCGTGGAAGCCGAGACACCGCACAGAGCGGGTATCCTGCCCCTCGCCGCGTCCAGAGCCTCGTCTATTATCCTTTTCCTCTCTTCTGCACTCAGCAGGGTCGCCTCGCTGGTGGAGCCTAGAAGCAGGATCCCGTCGCTCAGGTTCTCCCCGTGGAAATCCACCAGCCTACGCAGTATCCCGTAGTCCACTTCGTCCTCTTCGGTGAAGGGTGTCACCAGCGCCGGGCAGGACCCCTCGACGTTGAGCTTCATATCGTTTTATGATGGAGGCTTCTCGCTGCTTAGGGTTTTCCCTCGGAGCCAGTCCGGATCTTGGAACTTGGGGTCGGGGTAGCTGTAGAATCCCTTTCCCGTCTTCACTCCTAGCTCCCCCCTCTCGATCTTGTCGAGGAGCAGCTTCGGAGGGGCGTCCCTCTCGTCACCGGACTCCTCGTAGTAGACCATCTCGATGTCCCGGACCACGTCGAGGCCGACTCGGTCCATGAGCCCGAATGGCCCCATGGAGGCCCCGTAGATACCCATCCAGGCCCGGTCGACGGCCTCGAAGGTTGCGACGCCGTCGTCGACGAGGTGGAGGCACTCCCTCTTGATAGCCCGCCAGACACGGTTGAAGATGAACCCGGTGCTATCCTTGAGGACCCTGAGGGGGATGAGGCCCACGGACTCCATGAACCCGTGCACCCTCTCCATGGTCCCGTCGGACGTCCCCGTCCCCCGCATCAGCTCCACCACCGGCCTCCTCCAGGGGACACCGTAGAAATGAGTGTTCAGAACCCTGTCGAGCCTCCCCGTGGCGTCCTCGATCTTCGAAATCCTGATGGAGGAGCTGTTCGTCGCGAGGATAGTCTTCTCGTCACAGACCCGATCCAGCAACGTGAAGACCTCCCTCTTCAACTCGAGGCGTTCGGGCACGGCCTCGATGACGAGGTCAGCACCTTGGACCGCTTCCTCCACGTCCTCTGTTGTCACGATGCGCTTGAGGATGTCCTCCAGCTCCTCGACCGAGACCTCTCCAGCCTCGACCCTCGTGTCGAGTTCCTGCTTGATGGCGCTCAACGCTCTCTTCAGGGCCTTCTCCGAAATGTCATAGAGCCTGACCGGGTATCCACAGTTCGCGCAGGTGAGCCCTATCTGCCAACCCATGAAGCCTGCGCCGAAGACGCAGACGGTCTCTATGGTGTCCATGTTGGTGAATATTCCCTTTTGGCGTATATGTATTGAGAAGGCCTTCAGGAGAAAATAGTCGACGGGAAATCAGTCCGCCCGGGAAATCGGGGCGACGACCGCTTTGTTCAGCCGGATGACATCCTCCACCCTGACCTCCAGCAGCCGGTCCCTGGACCCGCCGCCGCAGTAGAGGGTCTCGAACTCGGTCAGCTCGCTGTCCACCACCGCCCGCATCGGGGTCCTGTGGCCGATGGACGGTGTGCCCCCCGGGGGGTAGCCGCTGATGCTTTCGGCCTCCTCGAAGGGCATGAGCCGGACGTTCTTGACTCCCAGGGCCTTGGCCGCGTCCTTGAGGTTGACCTTCCGGTCCCCCGGGACGATCAGCAGAACATACTCCTTCTTGTTGGTCTTCGAGACGAGGTTCTTGGTGATCCTGTGGAGATCTATGCCCGTCGCCGCGGAGGCGTCGGAGGTGTGGACCGTCTCCTTTTTCGAGATGAACCTGTGCCAGACACCCTGCTCCTTTAGGTAGCCTTCAAGATCTGTGATTCTAGTCCCCCCTCAGGATGGGGGCGGTCATGCAGTGGGGGCCTCCCCCGCCTATGCTGAGCTGGCTGCCAGGTATGCCGATGACGTCGAAGCCCCTCTCATCCAGGAGGCCCATGATGCGCTCGTTCCACTCGTAGGAGACGCACTTGCCGCCGCCGAGGCCGACGATGTTGGTCCCGAACATCCTGATCTCGGTGTCGTTGGCGTAGATGAGTTCCACTCCCTTCCCCTTCAGGTAGTCCTCCAGGTAGGTGATCTCCACCCCGTCCTCGCTGTAGACGTAGGCTGGGAAGAGCCCCAGGGAGGCCTTGTGGAAGAGGGCGAGGTCGGGGGACATCACCATCAGCGCGCCATCTAGGTGGACCCTGAAGGAGGGCAGTATCACGGCGACGAACTCCTCCACGGCCTCCCCCAGCATCATCGCCTTCACCTGCTCCATGCCCGCCTCGTTGCTCCTGGTGCCAAAGCCCATCATGACTGTCTCCTCGTTCAGCCAGACGAAGTCCCCGCCCTCGACCACGCCCGGTGGGGTCACCCTGTGGGCGATGGGCACTCCCATCCTCTCCATGGCCCTCTCCACGAGGAGGGGCTCTGCGTAGCGGGCCTGGTAGGTCATCCTGAGGGTGAAGGCGCCCTGCCGGTTCACCGTGCAGACGTCCCGGGTGTAGACGAGGTTCGGGAGGGTGCCAGCGATCTCGGCGTGGCTCTCGTCCAGCACGTCCCCGAGGAGGACGACCTCCACGCCCTCCCTCCTCAGGATGTCCGTGAAGGCGTCGTGCTCCCTCTGGAACTCCTTCCAGTAGACCACGTCCCTGAAGAGGTAGGCATCCTTGTTGCCTGGGGTCACCCGCTTGAGCTCCTCGGTGGGCCTGTGCATGAGAACCTTCTTGAGCCTGCCGAACTCTGTCTGAGCTCCGTATTCCATGCCTGAGGGTAGGACATCCTCTCGATAAATCGTTTTCCCAATGTTCTCCTAGAACAAAAGAATGTGGTTATGATTACGTGGGCTCTCCGTCGAGACCTCGATATTAGAGTTCCTGTATAGGAAATATTACGCTGTGTTCCTTAGTGTAGCCATGTTTTTGGGTTCAGCAGCAAGCCTGTTGGGCCCGGGGCTTGTGGGCCTCCACCTCGGCGCTGAACGCCAATCCGGCGTAGCCTCTCTTGGAGATCACGCTGACGTTCTCGAACCCAGCTTTACGTATCTTCCCGACATAGACGTCCTCGTCGAGGGCTCCAGAGATGCAGGCAGCCCAGGCGTCCGGGTCGTTCTTCACCTCTTCCGGGAGGCCGCCCTTTGTGACTATGTCGGAGACCAGCATCCGACCTCCCGGCTTCAGGACCCTGAAGGCCTCGCTGAAGACCTTGTCCTTGTCCGGGGCCAGGTTGATGACGCAGTTGCTGATGATGACGTCGACGGACTCGTCCTCCACGGGCAGGTCCTCTATGTCGCCCTTCCTGAACTCTACGTTCTCGATGCCGACCTCCTCTGCGTTCCTCCGGGCGAGGGCGAGCATCTCGTCCGTCATGTCAACGCCTATGGCCTTACCCGTGGGCCCCACCTTCTTGGCGGC
>JAUVHT010000165.1 GCA_030593155.1 Candidatus Bathyarchaeota archaeon | reverse complement strand
GATCTTCACAATGGGGCACGAGGTGTAACCAGCCAGCTCAAACGCCACAATCATCCCCCCTCTTTTTTCTTGAAACCACTCAGATGCTGATTCCAGTGAGGATAAGACTTGAGGATGAAAAAGAGATAGTGCCTTTTACTTATCAACTAATGTTATAGCTTGTGTGGGGCAGATACTTACACAAAGACCGCATCCAAAGCACATCTCAGGGTTGAAAGCCATCACGCCATTCACCATCTCCCTGGCGCCGAAATGACACCGATCGACGCAGTCACCACAATCGTCGCAATTTGAAACATCTGTTGCAGACACCGTGTCAGAAGTAAGGAGGTGAGGGGCCAAACCGAAGCGTAGGACACTTGATAATGCTTCGCAACAGCACGAGCAGCAACTGCAGATCACGTTTATTTCATCCTGCTTGTAGGCGTAGGCCATGTGAACCAGACCGGCCTCGTAAGACCTCGCCAACGCTTCGAGGGCCTCATCAACAGTGGTTTTCCTAGGATTCCTATATTGAAGTTCCACGCTGTTGAGGGCGAGTTCTGCACGATCGTTCAAGTAGATACACACGTCGATGGGTGCGTCGCAGTTATGCCGTTTCTCCCTGCAGAAACAATCAAGGTGTACTATTTGATCTGCCTCGCTCAGATACCCCTTGACTGTCTCGAGGTTCAGCACACGGTGCTCCGCTTCGATCTCGACGTTCACTGGGATTGTCACCGCTGACTTCCAATCTCCTTCGCCCTCCTTGAGCTCCTCAAAGGTCCAGTCGTTCTCGAACCTGTAGCCCTGTTTCTTATGTGCCATGTTTGGAGAAAGTATCAGCTAGTAGTTAAAATCTATGGTATGTTATCGTATAAGGATAAGAGTTGGGATAAAGAAAGAGAGAAGAGTGGGTTGTCCGTTTATTAGGGGGTAGTAGTTGCTTGTCTTCTTTTCATCATTTCACCGCGCGCGTAACCAGCCAGCTCAAACTATACTACAATCATCCCCATCTTTCTTCTTTTAACCACTCATGCATATTGTGAAATATCGAGTGAGATTAGAATAACTCGATGAGTACAGGATTCTCTTCCAAGCATTTTGTGATCCATGAGGTCTCAGAAAACGCCTATGCAGCGATTCACTCTAATGGTGGATGGCAGACAGGCAACTCTGGCATTATAGACCTGGGAGGAAGCACACTACTATTCGATACAGGTCTCACCCCTCAATCAGCAAGAGACCTCAGAGAAGCATCCATTCACCTTACGGGAAGAGAGCCGGCAATTGTGGTGAACAGCCACTACCATAATGACCATATACGGGGCAACCAGTCCTTCCAAGAGTCCAAGATAATCTCATCCTCCCTGACTCGTAAACTGATTGACTCAAAGGGAAGAGAGGAATTCGAGTCAGACAGGAGACACGCTAAACAGCAGCTGATGAACATCAGTGAACTCGCTGAGAAGGCCCAGCCTGAGGATAGAGCCTACGTAGAACTCTTTCAGCCATACTGGGAGGGGATAATCGAATCCCTACCGTCACTCGAACTATGCTTACCAGAGTTGACATTCACCGGAAGCCTCTCAATCCATGGTAAAGACAAGTCTGCGGTGCTCACATCCTTCGAAAAGGGACATACCGATAGTGACTGTGTGCTGTTCCTGCCGGATGAGGGTGTATTGTTCTGTGGGGATCTGTTGTTCGCTGGATGCCATCCTTACCTTGGCGATGGCTATCCAGATTCTTGGCTCTCGATTCTTGGCGAGTTGAAGGAGATGAATGCAGACATATACGTTCCGGGTCATGGACCTGTCGGCGATGATGAGGATTTGACGTTTATGAAACAATATATCGGTGCACTTATGGAAAACGCCATGATGGTGTTTGATCGAGGTGGTTCAGCTGAAAATGCGGCTGAGGTTCCCGTTCCTGATATATTTAAAGATTGGATTCTAGAACGGCCATTCTATGGTGTGAACATGAGGTTCCTATACAAGCGATTATTGAACTAAGGCTGATTCTAGTGAGGATAAGAGTTGCGCGCGCATCAGAAAAGTGGTGGATATCTGTTCGTCAACGTGCCCTTTGATGAACTTCAACGGGTCGTGTCGATGCTGACGCTGCCGACCCCCATCCTGATGTCCAGTCTCAGGCTGGGGCCCTGGGAGGTCTCGTAGGCGTCGTTGGTGTAGACTCCCCCCAGGGGGAAGCCCCTGCTCCGGTTCTGGAGGAAGCCCCCGTGGGCGCTCACGCTGGCGAGCCCCTCCACCGAGACCCGGGTGGGCACGGTCTCGTCCACGGTGATCCTGAAGCTCCCTACACCTCCCCCGATGTCCACCCTAGCGTCACGATCGAGGCTCTTTCCGGTGAAGCCGAGCCTCACCTCCCCGACCCCGCTCTCCACCTTCATCCTGTCGAAGTTGGCGTTGAGGAGGCCGCTGACGTCGAGGTCCCCGGCCCCTGCGGAGAGCTTCAGGAGCCTGAGGGCCTCGGGGTTGGGGGCATCGAATCCCACTGAGTTGTTGCTCACTCCCGCCTGGAGGGTGAGGTCCGTGAGGGGGAGGCCCCCGAGGTCCCAGTCCCCCATGCTCACACCGCACTTGATGTCCATGGCGAAGGGCTTCCCGTCCCCCAGCTTGAGGTTCCAGCGGTTCACGGGGTTCGACCTGATCCTGACAACGAACCTCTCCTCCTGGACTATCCTCACCCTGTCCCCCTGGACCCGGACCACCGGGGCGAGCTCGGAGTCGTCGTACTCCACCGTCCCCTCCACGAACTTTTCGGATGCGCCCCCGGAGACGTTGATCCGCCCCGCGGAGCGGACCACGATCTCGAGCCTCGCCGAGTCCCC
>JAUVHT010000075.1 GCA_030593155.1 Candidatus Bathyarchaeota archaeon | reverse complement strand
CGCCGCCTTCGAGGTGAGCGGCGTGGGGGGCACGAGCTGGGCGGCGGTGGAGCATCACATCGCCAAGGTCGAGGGTAAGAAGGATCAGGAGGCTCTGGGGGAGTCCCTCTGGAACTGGGGGATACCCACGGCCATCAGCGTGGTGGAGACTAGCCAGTCGACGAACCTCAAGGTCATCGCATCAGGAGGCTTGAAGACTGGCGTAGAGATGGCCAAGGCCCTCGTCCTGGGGGCGGACGTCGCGGGCATCGCCAGGCCTTTCCTAAAAAAAGCGGTGGAAGGACCCGAATCGTTGAGGGAGCACATTGAGAACATCCTCTTGGAGTTCAAGACGGTGATGTTCCTCGTCGGGGCGGAGAACATCGACGAGCTGAGAAGAGCCCCCGCCGTCATCCTGGGCAGGACGGGAGAGTGGCTGAGGCTCCGAGGGTTCGACCCCAAAGACTGGTCTACGAGGAGGATCTGAACGCTCAATAGCGGGTCGGAGGTAACTTTTATCTACCCTCATGGTCGTCTAAGCTCTGCGCGAGGCGGTTTTCCATGGCGTCAATCGACTCAGTCACCCAGAAACTAAAGGCGAACGCAGAAAAGGTGGAAGATTTCATCGAAGAGCTCCTGGAACCCAGGAAGCCCGAGGTCCTCTACGAGGCATCGAAGCACCTCATCGCGGCCGGGGGGAAGCGGCTCAGGCCTTACCTAGTTATGAAGGCCTGTGAGCTCGTTGGCGGTGAACCCGACCTCGCAGTGCCATACGCAGCGGCGCTGGAGGTCCTCCACAACTTCACCTTGGTCCACGACGACATCATGGACAACGCCAGCATCCGGAGGGGTGTTCAGACAGTCCACGCCCGTTGGGGGATTCCCATCGCCATCGCCAGCGGCGACCTCCTCTTCGCGAAGGTCTACGAGGCCATGTACCTGCCATCCATCCGGGGACAACTACCGTGCGACCGGGTCGTGGCGTGCATCGAGAGGGTAACCAACGCAGCCATCGCCATATGCGAGGGGCAGGTCCTGGACATATCCTACCCGAATACATCCAAGGTCTCGGAGGAGGACTACACCTTCATGGTCGGGAGCAAGACCTCGACGTTATTCAAGGCCTGCGCCGAGGTTGGGGCTATTGTGGGGGGAGGCGATCAGGATCAGGTGGAGAGGATAGGGTCGTTCGCTTACGATGCGGGCATCGCGTTCCAGATCGTGGATGACGTCTTAGGTGCAACCGCCGACGAGAAGACCCTCGGGAAGCCGGTGGGGAGTGACCTCAGGGAGGGGAAGAAGACCCTGTTCATAATCCACGCTCTCAAGAACTCTTCTCCGAAGGGTAAAGCGACGATACTAAAAGTCCTAGGATCGGAGAGCGCCTCCTCGTCGGATGTGGAAGCAGCCCACAAGGTTCTCTTGGATTCAGGTTCGATAGATTACGCTAAAGAAACGGCGGAGAAATACGCCGGAAGGGCAAGGGCTATGCTTGACGCCTTCCCCGACTCTGCGGCTAAGGGCGACCTCTTGGAGATGGTCGACTATTTCATGACTAGGACCCACTGAGCCGATGGATTAGAAAAAGGTGTAATAAAAAAGGGGGGTTTGGGTTCTTCTTCAAGGCAGCTCTTTGAAGTGAGGTAGCACTTCTACGCCGAATAGTTTGATGGACTCCCGGACGTTGGGGCCGAGGGGGGATCCAGTCACGAAGTGGGTGATGCCCGTCTTGAAGAGGGTCGCGATCTTCTCTGTGCACTGGTCGGGGGAGCCGCACACGGCGAAGGTGTCGATCATGTTGCGGTCAACGGCCCCGAAGGCCTCCCCCCAGTTCCTGTTTGCCAGGTCGTTCCTGATCTTCTCCGCCTTCTCCACCGGAATACCGTGTTTCTCCAGGATGAAGGGGGGGCTCCCTGCCACGATGTAGGCGACCACGGGTACCGCGGGCTTCCTCGCCTTCTTCTCGTTCTCCGCAATGGAGAAAGACGTGTACGCGGCTATGTCCACCTCTTTGGGGTCCCTGCCCGCCTTCTCCGCTCCTTTTGCTATCAGCTTCACGGCTCTCTTGATGTCGTCGGGGTGGGAGGCGTTGATGAGGGCGCCGTCCCCGAGGGCCCCTGCCAGCTGGAGCATCTTGGGCCCTTGGGCTCCTATGTAGATGGGGATGGGCTCGTTCATCTTGAAGTTGAACCTGGCTCCCGCGGAGGTCTTGAACAGCTTCCCCTCGTAGCTTCCCTTCTCTCTGGCTATCTGTCGCCTGATTATCTCGACGGCCTCCCTGACGGTCCTTAGGGGAGCCTTCATGGGGATGCCCACCATCTCAAGGGTGGTCCTGTCTCCGGCTCCTATGCCGCAGATCACCCTCCCTGAGGCTACCTCGTTGAGTGAGGCGACGCTCTGGGCTGTCATCACAGGGTGGATCAGATATGGGTTTGTCACACCCGGTCCGAGCTTGATCCTGTCCGTGTAGTTGGCGATGACGGCGAGGCTGACGTAGACGTTCCTGTTGTTGAAGTGGTCTGTTATCCAGATGCTGTCATAGCCGAGGTGCTCTGCCTGGATCGTGTAGTACGTGGTTCTCCAGAACAGCTCCATGGGGACGAACTCGATGCCAAAACTCTTCATAGTATCCACTGTCCTCTGGGTTTGAGGGATTGGTAAGTCGATGGGCCGACCGCTCAACCTTCCGCCGGGCTGATTGCGAGCTTGATCTCCTCTAGGCCGAAGTCGTCCAAGACGGCGGCGGTCTTTATGGGATCCGCCTCAGCCACGGCCCTGAGAAGGTTGGTGAGCCCCGCCTCGCTTGCCAGCTGATCTCTCTGCCAGTAGTATAGGATCGTCTTTGCCAATGAGGTTGGGACGTCTCCGCCGTCCTTGGCCTCCAGCAGTATGTCCATCAGATTCTCAGAGAGACCTTCTCGCATGGGTCGAGGGACTGATTTTACCAACTCTCTGTACTCCATATATCTACACCTGTATATTGTAAAGTTTACTATGTTTTCAAAATATTGGGTAAGGTCAAATTCGTTTTTCGAACTATCTACTTCGTTTTACTACCTTTTGAATTACGATAGTAGTCATTATTTTTGCTTAAACGAGAAAATATAAATACTATAAATACAACTTTTATAATAAAAAGGAGTGTGAAAAAATTGCTTGTAACTGTAAATATGCGAACTTTCCAGCACTCCTTTTGTATATGGGAGGGTAACAGATGTCCCTAGATAGGCTCGATCTTCGAATCATCCGTTCACTCAGCGGGAACGCTCGGAAACCATACAAAACCATCGCCCGGGAGCTCGATGTGAGCGATGCCACAGTGAGGAAGCGGATAAAGAAGATGCTCGATGAGGGAATAATAAAGCAGTTTAATCTCCTGCTGGACTACCACAAACTGGGACGGATCATCAAGGCCTTCATAGGTTTGAAGATCAATCCCCAGAAGTTGAAAGGGATAGTCGAGCACTTCGTAGATAATCCGGACATACAGGTGCTCTACAGGACCACGGGGAACGTCGACCTGTTCATCGAGGTAATATTCAAGGACATGGAGGAGCTCAACGAGTTCCTTGAGACAGAGCTAGACGTCGAAGGCATCACGGGCACCGAGGTAACCGTCGTCATAGGGCCCTACAAGCGATGCCCGTGCACCGGGCTATAGTTTAGCGCCATATCTCTGTTTTTTCTTTTTCCTTGCTTAGGACGTAGACCTCTCCCGACTTGGATTGATGGATCTTGAACTCCACCTGAAAGAGGGTTTCCACATAACCTTTCAGGAAGGCGATAGGTACGCCGAGGAACTCGATCATGACCTCGTCTCCGTCCCTGGTGAACTTACCCCAGCCCATGTTCTCCAGATCGTTGAATATCACGTCCCAGTTGTCTGGCTCCTTCAGGTCTAGGTCTGGGTCTATGGGGTTGATCACCTTCCGCTTGAGGGCGGTGATCCTGGCGATGTCGTAGAGCTTGGGCTCGCTCACCGAGGTGAATATGTCGTGGAGCATCCCCTGCCCCATTATGATCAGCCTCTCGCTACCCGACCTGTAGACATACGGGAGCCAGTCATGCATGTTCAGCTTCTTGTAAATGCGGAGGGCCGCGAGGGCCGCATCCTCCCTTTGCCTGACGAGCTTGATCCTCTCCAAAAATTTGAAGTACCTGTCGAGATCGTCATCGAGGGGAATTGTGATCTCTTTTTTGGGCTGTCCGCTTCTCCTTCCTTTGGGTTCCGATATTCTGTCGGGCTGCAACGGGATCAGTCCTGAAAAATATGGTCGGAATCTGTATTAACTCTTATCGGTGGCTCTTCTGTCCAACTTCTCCTCGACGATGGTCAGGATCCTCTCGGCGATCTCGCGCTTGCTACTCATCTGGTGGGTTACGTTTCCCTTCCGATCAACTATGAAGACATCGTTTGTGTCAGAGCCGAATCCGGCGCTCTCTCTAGCAACGTCGTTGGCTACCACTAAGTCCATGCCGGCCTCCTCCATCCGGGTGGAAGCTCTCTCCACCAGCTCCTCGTCCGAGACGTCGAATTCAGCCTTGAA
>JAUVHT010000120.1 GCA_030593155.1 Candidatus Bathyarchaeota archaeon | reverse complement strand
GTCAGGGGGAAGAGGTGGTTCAAGCTCAAGCCCGCTGAGACCCTGGACCTAGTTGTCGCAGCCGCCGACTGGGGTTACGGGAGGAGGACGGGGTGGCTGAGCAACTACCATCTGGCCGCGAGGGAGGGGGAAGAGTACTTGGTCATCGGGAAGACCTTCAAGGGCCTCACGGACGACGAGTTCCGGTGGATGACCGAGCGGCTGCAGGGGCTGAAGGTGAGGGAGACCCGGGGGACCGTCCACGTTCGCCCCGAGCTGGTGGTCGAGGTGGCCTTCAACGAGATCCAGAGGAGCCCCCACTACAAGTCGGGGTTCGCCCTCAGGTTCGCTAGGATAACCAGGATAAGGGAGGACAAGGCTCTGGATGAGGCGGATAGCCTCGAACGGGTCCGGGAGCTCTACGAGGAGCAGTTCAGATACAAGGCAAAGGCGGATTTCTAGAGGCGGCCCAGTCTCTCGGCATCACTCGCCGGAAAGACGGCCTTTTTCAAACCTCATGATCCTCTCCTCCAAGTCTAGAAAGGGAGCGACCAGCGGGTAGAGGGCAGTCTCTCTCCTTAAGATACGGCGGATGGTCTGAAGGTCTCTGATGCTAATGGCTCCCGTCAGGGGCGCCAGTATCATGCAGGCTAGGAGGAATATGCCGGAGCCGAGGGACATGTGGACGAAGGTGTTCGAGGCGCCTATCAGGTCCATTACTGCTATAGTCATCATTGCCGAGGGAGCTGAGAACAGCGCCACCCTCCCGGTGTGGAGGATGTCGATCTTCATCCCGTATTTTTTAGAGACCTTGTATAGGCTGTAGCCGTATCCTGCCATCGATGAGAGGAACACCCCCGTGAGGAGGCCTGGGATGCTCCACTTCCATGTGAGCACCGTGCAGAGGGCGATGCTCAGGGTCACGCTCACGGTGTTCAGGTGGAACGTCGTCTTGGTCTCTCCCTGGCTGTTCAGGAATCCCATGATTGAGAGCGAGCCCAGGCCCACGGCGAGATACTCAAGGAGGGCCAGGACGAGGAAGAAGGGAGCCTGGTCGTATCCGGTGCCAAATAGGGTTACCACCAGGGGCCCCGACATTATCGCGATCAGGCACATTGCCGGCAAGACCAGGATGGTGGCGTATCTGATGGAGTTCCTGAACATCGACTCCAGCTCCCTCCTCTTTTCTCCGTACCTGAACTTGGAGAAGGCCGGGTAGAGCGTCCAGATGATGGGGGCGGTGAACAGCCCAACCAGGGACCTAAACTTGGTGGCGATGTTCAGGTTGCCTATCGCCAGGTCGGTGGCGAACCAGGCCAGGAGGAGGCCCTGATACCGGAGGCTCACGCCGCCGACGAAGTTGCTCATGAAGAGGGGGAAGCCGAATCTCAGCATGCCCCCGAGGGAGCTCTCCTCCGTCTCGATCTGCGTGGAGGCCCGCTTCGCCCAGAGGTATCTGATTATCATTATGACCGAGAGCAGAGCCACCACGAGGGAGCTGATCATGTAGCCCGCCACGGCCCCGGAGACCCCGTAACCATAACTGATCAGGAGGGGAGAGGCCGAGGCCCTGATGACGGCTTGAGTCACCATCATCGCCGCAATGAGGTCCATCCTCTCCAGCCCGAAGAGGATGTTGCTCGAGGTGGTGAACACCGTCTGGATGATCACGATGGCCGATGATAGCCTCACGAGGTCTCCAAGCTCAGGGCGGGCCAGCGCCATGGACGCCAGGGGGTCGGCCAATACATACATGATTAGGCTGAGTATGCACGCCAGCGCCCCGTTGAAAAAGAGCCCGGTTCTCGTCATCCTCTTGATGTCGCCCCATCTCCCTTCGGCTTGGTACCGGGCGAGGAACCTGGTGAGGGCCTCGGCGATTCCCCAGTTTGCGAACATGAGGAAGATCCCGGGGAGGACCAGGGATAGGCCAAACACGCCGTACTCCTGGGGTGTGAGGAGACGGGCGACGAGGACGGCCCCGACGGCGTTTATCAGCTCGGAGAGGAAGTTACCCACGAAGAGGTAGAAGCTCCCCCGCGCCGACTTCCGGGCCACATCGTCAAGCTCGCTCATATGATGCTCACCCCTGGGTCGAAGGATATGGTCGCCGCACCGTCAGCCTTGAGTCACCAGAGATGGAATTGATTCTGTACGAGAGAATAAAAGTGACCCCCTGACTCCTCACATAGTATCAGGATGTCCCTCGCAGTTACCCGTATGATCTTATTCAGGATGAAGAGCTGGTCATACAGGAAACCAGCCTACGAGCGGTTGGCCTTCCTCCCTCGGTTACTATTATTTAATTCGCCGTTAGTATAGTTGATCCACGCATGACGAAAGGGCAGGGCTCCATCTGGAGAATCAGGTTCACGGTCTTCGTCTCGGGCGCCGTGGTAATGGCCCTCGAGCTGGTCGGGAGCAGGCTCCTCGCCCCCGCCTTCGGCGACAGCATCTTCGTCTGGGGCAGTCTGATAGGCGTCGTGATGGCCGCCCTCGCCGTGGGGTACTACACCGGGGGGAGGCTCGCGGACAGGAGGCCCAGCTACGGGGTCTTCTCCCTGATCACCTTGGTGGCCGGTATGCTCATTCTCCTGATCCCCCTTACCTCGCCACTGATCCTGGAGGCCGTCTACTACTCGGGTTTCGGCGAGAGGTATGGCCCTGTGCTCGCCTCCTTCCTTCTGCTGGCTGCTCCCACGACGCTGTTAGGTATGGTCTCCCCCTACTCGATTAGAATGGCGACCCAGAGCCTCCGAAACATCGGGGGGATATCCGGCAGCCTCTACTCCATCTCGACAGGGGGGAGCATCTTCGGGACATTCTTCACCGTCTTCGTCCTCATCCCCTCCTTCGGAGTACGGCAGATCATCTTCTCCCTGGGCGTCGTACTGATACTGGTCTCCCTCCTGGGCTTCGCCTGGAGGGACAGGCTCTTCCTCCTCATGATGGTGCTCCTGATCATCACGCCGCAGACCCTGATCGGGGGGGCCATATCCACGCGAAGCGGGACGGTCTTGTATCGCAAGGACACGCCCTACAGCACGCTGACCGTGGTCGACAACGCAGGCAGCGGTGTCAGGACTCTCTACCTCAACAACCTGGCGCAGAGCGCCATGTACCTGAACGGGTCCAACGGTGCCGTGTTCCGGTACACGGACTACTTCAACCTGGCGTTCCTGTTCAACTCGGACGTCGAGAGTGTGCTGTTCATCGGCGGAGGTGGTTTCTCCGGGCCCAAGCAGTTCCTGGAGTACTACCCAGACCTGTCCGTGGACGTGGTGGAGGTGGACCCAGAGGTGGTGAGGATCGCAAGGGAGTACTTCAACCTCTCCGAGGACCAGCGGCTGGGCGTCTTCGTCGACGACGGCCGCAGGTTCCTTTCTGATGCTGGAGAGTACGACTTGATAGTCTTGGACGCCTACTCCAAGGCCTATGTCCCGTTCCACCTCATGACCCTGGAGTTCTTCGAGGCCCTGTCGGAGCACCTGACCCCCGACGGGGTCATAGTCTCCAACCTCATCTCCTCGCTGGTCGGAGACACCTCCGAGCTCCTCATGGCGGAGTACAGGACCGTTGGAGAGGTCCTCCCCCAAGTCTACCTGTTCC
>JAUVHT010000159.1 GCA_030593155.1 Candidatus Bathyarchaeota archaeon | reverse complement strand
CAGCTTGATCCTCTGGAGGAGGCTGAGCCTCGGGGCTAGGAAAATGGGCCTCCTCCCGCCTCTGCCCCTGTACTTGTTCCTCGCTCTGACACTTCGCTCAGGCTGAGGAAGCGAACTGTCTATCTCCTCTGGCACCTAACCCCCTGACCCCGAAAAATCAGCCGGGAGACGATTACTTATCCGTATGTGTGTCGTCGAACACTATAATCAAGATGAGTGTAAGATATTTCGGGAGCACATTCCTCGAGGCTGACTCGCTGGTGTAGATCATCGAGACGATTTTTCACATCACAAAGGAGAGACATGGCAGACTGGCCGCGGTCCGTGCTATTTGGTCAGCTCGTACCATGTTTCCATGATGGCCCCGGCCTGATCCACGGTCCCGCTCCAAGTGAAGCTGGGCTCTCCGATATACACAGCCTCGATGGTGTACGTGGGGCTCAACACGACGGCCCAGCTGACGTTCACCGTCCAGCCAGCGCCCGAGAACTGTATCTTCGAAGCGCCCATCAGCCCGGGGGGCGTGAGGTCCTTCTCCTTCCAGGATGATGGGACCGCCGTGCCCCTGAGCTCGTCATGGGTGACGGCAAGGTATCTGATGACCGCGTCGAAGGCGGACTCCGGCGTCATGAACTCGCCGTCGGGCCCGTTCAACTCCTCTTGATTCAACTCGTCCCACACATCATCCAGGGTCGCGGAGACCACCTCGCCACTCACCACGGTGATCCTCGCCGTGTGGCGGGTGATGGCCTGGGCGAGGATCTGCCCCGTCCGATCCCCGTATCCTGCATGCCTGGAGTCGAAGGTGATCGTGACCACGTACTGGACGGGATAACTCTCCAGGATCAGGGTCTCCCATATGATGAGCGTCTCGGGGATGCCGTCGAACTTGAAGGTGGCCCCGTTCTTCAGGAAGACAAGGGCAACGTCGACGGCCATCTCATCCTCAGAGACGCTGGCTCCTCTCATCTGCCATGCGTACAGGGACAGGGCGGGTAAGGACAGGGCGATTACAAGGGCCAGCACCGTGCTCAACCTGATGTTCATACTCTCGACCTCTACGTCCTAATGATCGGAGGGAGGTATAATGTTACTCATTCGAACAGTCATCCGACGGTCGTTCAAGTTGAATAGGGCAATCTCAGACTCTTAGAGTTCGTAGGCGCAAGTTTTAGTTGGATGTATCTGAATCAATATTTGTTGGGGGCTAGTCAATGAAAGAGTTAGACGCCGTATTCGATCAGCTGATATCGACCTACTCGAGATCAGAGTTCGAGGAGCGGTTGGAGAACGTCGACGAATCTCAAGCGTGCGGATCCTAGGAGACAGACTGGGACCTACCTTACTTCTTGTCCAGGCAGGCTCTCACGAGGGCAATCGGCACGCCCCTATGATAAAGACTAACTTTCAACAGTGAGACCCGCCAACAATGGTCTATACATTCAACATTCGGCCCTATGACTCCTTCAAATTTCGACATCCTGAGGCGGGGAAAGGTGAAAAACGACAATAATCAGGTTTTAGGCTCAAGTATTGTTGAAGATGTTCGGGAAAGTTAGAATTGCGTCGGTCGTTATGTTCAACCCCAGTTGCTTCAGGGGTATCTCATCCCCGCTCTCCATCAGGTGGGTCGAGTGCATCTCGCAGCCCTTCAGACGCTCCAAGGCGTTCATGCACCTCAAGGCGTTCTCGTCCGAGACGGCGCTGGCGGCGAGGGCGTCCAGCACCTCCTTGACGTCGAGGGAGAGGCTGCTCAACCCCATCGTCTTCTTCAGCCTCATCATGCTCCGTATCACGGTCCTAGATATGACCTCGACCTCGTCAGGTATCCCCGCGAGGGTCTTAGACGCGTTCAGCAGCACCGCCGACTCCGCGTGGAGGAGGGGCGAGTTCTTCCCCTGGATCACCACGAGCTTCCCCGAGTCGTCGAATATCTCTATGGCCGCACCGCTGAACACGCCTCTGTAGCCCTTACCCTCCCCCTTCCTCCTCCTGGCGTCCTCCGCCGCCTCCCTGGCTGGGAGCACCACGGATCTGTCCTGGGGGTCGACGCCGACCTTCTCCATGATCCTCTCCATCCGCTCAAGGGTGGTGTAGGTGGTGTCCCCCTCGACGAACTCCCTGGTGTACCTGAAGTGGCGCCGGACGATCTCCTGCCTAGCCGCCTCCCGGACCACATCGTCGTCGACGATCCCCTCCTTCGCCATGTTCACCCCCATGTCCGTCGGGGACATTATCTCCGCCAGGGGATCATCCACGGGCACCATCTTCTCGATGATCTTCCTCATTATGGAGAAGTTCTCAACGTCCCTGTTGTAGTTGATGGCCGTCACTCCATAGACCTCCTTGTGGAAGGGGTCCACCACGTTGTAGTCCCCGATGTCGGCGGTGGCGGCCTCATAGGCCACGTTGATCGGGTGGTCGAGCTCCAGGTTCCATATGGGGAAGGTCTCGAACTTGGCGAAGCCGGATTTGATCCCCCGCTTCCTGTCCTGGTAGACCTGGGCCATGCAGAATGACATCTTCCCACTTCCGGGCCCCGGCGCTGTGACAACGACGATCGGCTTCTCCGTGTCCACGTAGTCGGGCTTCCCGTACCCCTCGTCGCTCACAACATGGTCAGGGTCCGTAAGGTAGTTCGGGATCTCGTAGTGGAGGAACGTGCGTATCCCCCGGTTCTCAAGCCTCTGCTTGAACTTCAGGGCAGCCTTCTCCCCGCCGAAGCGGTTTATCACCACGGCGGAGACGGCGAGGCCAAACTCTCGGAGGTCGCCTATGTCCTTGATGATCTGATCCTCGTAGGTGAGGCCGAAGTCCCTCCTGATCTTCCTCCCCTCGATGTCCTTCGCGCTGATACAGTGGACAATCTCGATCTGGTCGCCCAGCCTCTGGAGCATCCGCATCTTCGTGTCCAGGGCGAAGCCCGGGAGGACCCTG
>JAUVHT010000018.1 GCA_030593155.1 Candidatus Bathyarchaeota archaeon | reverse complement strand
TAAACATGCCCAAGCCTAGAGTCCTAAGACACAGTTGGAAGAGAGAGGGTGAATGGGCAACATGCATCAACTGCGGACTAAAGGTAGAGACACGGCTCATAAGGAAGGGGGGTCTACCTACCTGCGACGAAGTCATCGAATCCAAGCCCAAAGAGATCACCCAACCGGGAAAGTTGAAATCTTATTTCCAAGAATACATCGACAGTTACCATAAAGGGTGCGAACGTTACGGCGTGTGGTGGAAGCTATTCACGGTTTCTATGCTCGCCATTGCAGCGGTGTTCATCGCATTTGCGATAACATTAGTCGTGTTCTTCCTGTGATAGTTCGCTTTGCGCGCGCACGTGTGTGTGCAATAATTTTATCCCCAGATGATCCTTACTGGTAGCGGGTTTGACCTTTGGATCCATCTGATCTTATCTTCTCATCGGCTCACGAGGCCGCGGACGCCATCAGGAGGGGGGAGGTGTCCTCCCTGGCTCTGACGGAGTGTATCTTCGATCGTATCGACTGCTTCAACCCGGCGTTGAACGCGGTGGTCACCCTGATGCGGGAGGAGGCCTTGGTGTGCGCGCTGGAGGCGGACGAGGCTCTGGCTAGGGGGGAGCTGTGGGGGCCGTTGCACGGGGTGCCTGTGACCATCAAGGACTGCTTTGACGTGGCGGGGGTGAGGACGACGGCGGGTTCGCGCTCCATGGCAGATCGGGTTCCGGGGGAGGACGCGGTGGCGGTGGCCCGGCTGAGGGCTGCGGGGGCGGTGATCATCGGCCACACAAACGTCCCTCCTATGGCGGGGGACTGGCAGACCTATAACAGGGTGTTCGGGACGACTAACAACCCTTGGGATCTGGAGAGGACGCCCGGGGGCTCGACGGGCGGGGGCGCCGCTGCCTTGGCTGCGGGTTTGAGCTTCCTGTCGCTGGGGAGCGATGTCGGGGGTTCGATCCGACTTCCTTCCCACTTCTGCGGCGTCTACAGCCACAAACCCAGCGTCAACCTGGTTTCATTGAAAGGGCACACGCCGGACACGCCATATTCTCCTCCGATCCTGTGGGCGGCTGGGCCTCTCGCCCGCAGCGCGAAGGATCTCAGGACTGCCCTTGAGGTCCTCAGCGGGCCTGCTCCCGAGGAGGCGAGGGCGTTCAGCTTGACGCTGCCCCCGGAACGCAAGGCGGTCCTCGTCGACTACCGCCTAGGTTACGTCGTTGACTCTCCGGTTTGTCCTGTCTCCTCCGATGTGAAGGAGGTGATTCTTCGTGCAGTCGGATCCCTCCGGGAGAGGGGTGTGGTCCTGGAGGAGGGGTGGCCCCCGGGCGTCGATCCCGTGGGGCAGTACTCCACGTATCGTTTCTTTCTGGGCTCCTACTATGCCTCCTTCCTGAGGGAAGAGGATTATGAGGAGACCCGGGAGAGGGCCATGGATCAGGACGGGAGTTATGAATCGATACGGGCCGCGGCGTTTACTGCTCCTCACAAGCGCTTCCACGGAGCTCTGAGGGAGAGGAGGAAGGCCCGGGCCCTGTGGCGGGATTACTTCGAGGCTTATGACGCCTTTCTCCTCCCCGTTTCCTTCATCCCCGCCTTCCCCCATGACCACAGCCAGCCTTACTGGGATCGGGTGTTGTCGACGCCGGAGGGTCCGAGGCGGTACGAGGATCTCTTGTTCTGGATCTCCTTCGCTTCTTTGGCAGGTCTTCCCGCTACTATCGCTCCCATTGGGAAAACCGTTGATGGCCTACCCGTCGGCATCCAGATAGTGGGGCCTTACCTGGAGGATGCGACGCCCATCGATGTGGCTGCGAAGATGGCGGGTGCTGTCGGGGGATTCGAACCCCCTGAGGGATACGTAGAGTCGCCCTGAAACCTTCAAAGGCTTGTGTGATCTCAGGTTTTGAGGGCGCACGAGGCGTTCCTCCCTAGCTAATCTTAAATAAATAGTGCGATCCCTTCTCTGCTAATCTCATGGGGAGTCTATCTAAGGTGGGTCGGAAGCAGGGGGCTCTGTCGTTCATCAGCTATGGTCTAGTGGTGATGGCGGTGACCCATGTGCTGACGCATGTCTTCGGCGGGATCCATACCGCCATCTTCTCGCTCCTGAGGGAGGAGTTCAGCCTGTCTCTGAAGCAGCTGGGGATCATAGCGGCGATCCCTCCTCTCTGTCAGGCGATCTTCACGATCCCCGCGGGACTGCTGTCGGACAGGCTTGGCTCCAAGAGGATGCTCCTGGCCAGTTTTGCGGTTGCGGTGGCGGGAGCCCTCCTAGCGAGCGTGGCCGGCAGCCCGCTGGTGTTCATTCTGGCCATCAGCATGGTCTACATCAACAGCACGATCTATCATCCTGCCTCGTACAGCTACACGGCCAACGCCTTCACGGATAAGGAGAGGCCGAAGGCCATGGGGCTGCATGGGGCGGGGGGCACTCTCGGCCATGCCACGGGGCCGTTGGCGGTGAGCGTGCTCATCGGGGTGCTGGCTTTCGGGTGGAGGCAGGTCTACCTGATCTTGACGGTGCCGATGCTCCTCGGTGTCGTGATGGTGCTCAGGTTGAAGGACGAGCCGAGCGGCATAGCCGAGGTGAGCGATGAGCCTGGAGACGAGGGAGGCGGGGGTATTACGAAGCTCTTGACGACCAACATGATGGTGTTCCTGCTCTTCCGCTCTCTCTCCTCGATGGGCATGTCGATGATCTCCAGCTTCTTCGTCCTCTACCTGATGGACGTCAGGGGGCTGACCCTGGCGCTGGCCACCCTCATATTCAGCAGCAGGATGCTGTTGGGGCTGGTGGCGGCGCCCGTCGGGGGGTTCATGGCCTCCCGGTTCGGGGAGAAGAGGTGGCTCATCTACACCTCCGCGATAGGCTACGCCTGCTTCGCCCTCTCCCTGTTCACGGATAACCTGGCTCTGTTCATCGCCCTCTTCATGCTGTACGGCTTCTTCAACACGGTGAACATGGCGTCGAGGACCTCCATCCTCGCGAGACTGATTCCCAAGAGGAGCCGGGGGCTCGGCTACTCCCTGTTTTTCCTGCCCACGAGCCTCATCGGGGCGGTGGCTCCGGCGATCGCCGGGCTGATCGCTGAACTCTACGGGTTCGAGGTTGTGTTCTATATCTCGATCGCGGCCTATGCCCTCGCCTGGGTCATTATGAAGTTCATGGTCAAGGTTGACTGACTTTAGGCGCGCGTAAAAGGTTTTTATTTGCTTGGATGGGTCTCTTAATCATAGGAGACAACTGTCATGGTCTATTGTGCGAAATGTGGAGCCCAGAATGAGGATGAGGCCTCTGTCTGCACGGACTGTGGGGCGTCACTCAAGGCGTATCGCCGCGAGAGGCGGGGCTGGGAGGAGGAGATCGAGGTGCGCGCGGAGGAGTTCGGGGAGAGGGCGGAGCAGTTTGGGAGGCGCATGGAGGACGAGTGCTTCGGGCTTCCCGGTGGCGGTTCCATCGTCGGCGTTCTCATAGGGCTCGCCATCATTCTTTGGGGTGTAAGTGAGATCTTCGGCTGGAGCATCGATTTCGGACCTTGGGCGGTCATTGTCGTGGGAGTTCTGATCGTCGCCGGGGTCCTCTACAAGCAGAGCAAGGGCAGACGCTAGGTCCTGAGGCGCACACGTTTTTCTGTTTTATTCGCGTCAAGGTGTAATGGGCCCATGATAGGCAAGGAGGGCGTTAATACTGCCGGGTTCAAATATGACATGATGAGGATACGATAGTGCATCGTTTCTAGGATATGGCTTTGATGAGCAGAAGGGGGAAAGGGCGATATCGGGGGAGAAGACTATCGTTTGCGGAGTACCTCAGTAAGAAGACCTGTAAAGAATGCAGTAAGTATTCGAGGAAGACTTTCTACTGTACTAAATTGCGGAAGGTCGTTGATCAGAAGAGGAAGGCGTGCATGTATTTCAAACAGAGGCGGCGTTCCCGTAGACGCGGAAGGTCGAGAGGAGCACGTCCGGGCGCTCGGTGAGATTTCTCGGGGGGCCTGCAAAGGCCTCCGCGCCTGCTGATCTGGGGTTTTGGGCTGTCATGGGGTTCCCTCTACCTTTTTTTAAGGGAGAGGTGCCCCTCGGTCTGTTCAATATTAGAGACGTCAACACCGTTTACATTGGGAACAGGCCGCCAATGGCGTACGTCGTGGCGCTGATCACGGCCTTCGACAGCTCGGGAACGGACAACGTCGTCCTGAGGGCTAGGGAGAGGGCGATGGCGAGGGCCGTGGACGTAGCGGAGATTGCGAGGAACCGGTACCTGAACGATCTATCGGCTGGAGCATCGATTTCGGACCTTGGGCGGTCATTGTCGTGGGAGTCCTTATCGTCGTTGGGGTCCTCTACAAACAGAGTGAGGGTTGATCCTGAAATTTCAAGCGTGCACAAGTTATTATTAGTCTGATTTTATATCAATGGGGGGGCGTTTTGGAAGAGGCAAGTTATCTGAGACTGGCCGAGCATCTTGATCGACTCCCGGGTGGTTTCGCTCCAAGCGAGACCGGTGCAGACATCCGCTTGCTGCGGAGGCTTTTCACGCCGGAAGAGGCTGAGTTGGCCACGCATCTGACGCTGGATCGGGAGGAGGCAGGGGTCATCGCCGGGAGAGCCGGTCTACCCCTGGCGGAGGCGGAGCGACGGCTCGAAGAGATGTCCGAGAAGGGGCTCATCTTCTCAGTTCAAGAAGAGGACGGCACCATGCTCTACCAGGCTGCACCGTTCATCGTGGGGATCTACGAGTTCCAGGTCAACCGCCTGAGCGAGGGATTACTCCAAGATCTGGACGACTTTTGGAGCACGAAGAAGCCGAGGTCGAAGATAGAGACCATCCCCCAGTTGCGCACCATCCCCGTCGGAGAGAGCATCGATCCTCCCACCGTGGCGCTGCCGTACGAGCAGGTGTATGAGCTGGTCAACGCCCATGACCGGTTCGCAGTCGCTCCCTGCATCTGCCGGCGCAAGGAAAAGAAGATGGGGAGAGGATGCGATGCACCCGAGGAGGCCTGCCTGATGTTCGGCGATTTCGCGGACTTTTATGTTCGGATCGGTAACGCCCGTTATATTGAAAAGTCCGAGGTGATGGAGATCCTGGCCGTGGCTGACAAGGCCAATCTGATACTCCAACCGTCCACGTCCAAGGTCATCGAGTTCATTTGCTGTTGCTGTGTCTGCTGCTGTGGCGTCCTGGGGTGGCTCGATAAGATTCCCAAGCCGTCCGAGGCCGTCCTGAGCTCGTTCATCGCCAGTTTTGACGCTGAGTCTTGCCTGGGCTGTGGGGTGTGTCTTGAGCGGTGTCAGATGAGGGCGATCACTGATGAGGGGGACGGGGTTACGCTGAATGCCGATCGTTGCATCGGCTGTGGTCTGTGTGTCTCGACCTGTCCGAGCGGGGCGTTGACGCTGGTGCGTAAGTCCGAGGGCGTGCAGACGGAGATCCCGGATACTTTGTTTGAGACTTGGCGGACCATCGCTCTGGATCGCGTGAACGTGAAAAGGAGCTGATGTTGCGTCGCGTGTGGTCGTCGTCTGTGTTGGTGCCTTCCATTTTTATTAATATTAAAAACAACTCATCTGGATGAGGTTCAAGGCTCTCTGGGGGATGATCAACGCGATCATTCTCGTGGTGGTCTCGTGGGGGGCTTTCTCCTATCTTGTTGGCGTGTATTCCGTGGAGATCGAAGAGGTCTCCGTTGCCACATACATCGTGGATGGGGATACCTTCGATGTTGCCATGGGGGAGAGGGTCAGGCTGGCGGATGTGGATACTCCGGAGAGGGGGCAGGTGGGATATTCCGAGGCTTCCTACTTCCTTGAGCAGTTGATCTATGGTGAGATGGTCTATCTGGACACCGATGATGTGTATCGCTATGGTCCTTATGGCAGGCTCATCTGTCTGGTGTATGTCGATTATAACTCGACTCACTATTGCAATGTGAACAAGGCCCTGCTAGTTGGGGACTACGCTAGGGTGAGCGACTATGATAACGAGTTCAGCCCCTATGGGTGGACCCTTTTCGTTTCCAAGGTTGGATCTGCGGATAGGCAGAGGTTATTGTTGATATCGGTGGCTCTTGGTTTGGGCATGACGATTGTGATCAATCTTGCTGTGAAGTTTATGAGGAGAGGAGTGTCATCAGGCTACCGGAGGATTTCTGGAAGTATAAGTCGAGAATAGGTATCTATATCTCCAATTGAACATTGGCAAGTTTCTAGCCTAAAGGAGATTCGCGCGCGAGTGTCTCAGTGCACAACTTTTTTTTGTGATAAATTCTTTTTATTATTAAATGAAAATACTTGCTTTTAGCGATGTTCATGGAAATGTTGAAGCCGTTGAGAAACTCTACGCTGAAACCCAAGACGCCGATTTTGATCTCATAATATTTGGAGGAGATTTCACAAACGAATTTTTTGAAGGGTTTGAAAAAGCTCAGGTGCAAATGAATGAATTCTGTGAGGTAATCAAGAGGTACGAAAAGCCATTCTATTATGTTTATGGAAACCGGGATATGGGGGTAAAGTGTCCGATAGGTAACTGTATAGAAGAAAAAGATTGGGAAATAGGGAGCTACACTTTAACGAATCAGATCGAGAAGATTGATAAATCAAAGATTCTGGTGAACCATTATCTGCACACTCAGTTTGAAGACGAACAAGTTAATGCATTGTTATACCTTTACGGGCATGACCACATCGGTAGGATTTACAAGAATTATATTGATCTTGGATTTCTTTATCGAGGTATGCAAGCTCACGGCGCGATGGAAGCCTTGTATGGTTGCTATTGGTTCATCGAGATAAATGACGGAAAGATAACAGTTGAAAACAATAGCTGGGATTTAAGAGAATCAACATGCGACAGACATCCAAATCAAGGAATCTTTTACATTCCGTATTATTATCAAAGGGATTGTATGCTTTGCTATGATTTAGAACATAAATTAAATTTTTAAAAAGAAACTTTAACGCCTTATTAGGCTAAGCTTCGTCTGTTTTTCGCGTATGCTACTCCCAGAATTTCATCAGCGATGCAAGTATTATCTCTTGGTTAGATATTCTACATTAAAAGAATCGAATGTACTCAATTTGCGTTGTTTTGTCTTTTCATCTGTAAATCCTTGAATGGATAGAATGAACTATTAAGTAGATGGTTATGCAATTTTTCAGTAGTCAAAACGTCTTCTATATTGTGACGGATGATTTCATCATAGTTACCCTGTTCATAATGTTTACTTATTTCACTGCTTGGACAACCCTTCATCTCAATTCCCATATAATGTGCACAATCCTTGAGGCCTAATCCTTTAAAGTACAGATTATTCGTTGGAAGTAAACATTGAATCGTGTCGATGGGGAAGGACTCCAGATATAACGTCATTAGCTCATGCAAGGAACCAAGATCATTTTCCAAAGAACGATATATCAACACTGGAATATCAAAACGAAGGATATTATGACCAACTAGATTTGGCCAATCGGTTTGTTTTATTACTTCGATAAATCTCCTTAGGACTTCTTTCTCTCCAATCTCCCATTCTTTCAAAATGGAAATATCTGAATTTTCAGCCTTGTGCGCGATTGTGATTATTTTTTCGTTGAATTTTGGACGTTGGAAAGTATTGGGGCTATATGTTTCGATATCAAAGAATATTTTAGTCATATATAGATAATAATTTTCAAATTGATATATCATTTGTTATTTTCATTTAATTTAGAAAATTATAGGTTAACTATCAAGATGATGTACCTAGCGTTATTAGGCGTGAGTTTTATTTGATTCGTAGTTTTACGCGTGCGGTGTAATCGCGCCTGCGCGCGCGGATCAGGGATGCTCTTTGGTTTTATCCGTAGTGAAATGTTGCTTGTCTGCTCTGTCAAGTTTGGAGAGGAATTCTTCTGAGTATTTGCCTTTTATTGTGTCTTCATCACTTTTCCAATAGCGATACTTTATGTCAGAATATTGTTCGCTATGTCTATCAGCCAATTCATACTTTCGGCTATCGTCTTGATAGTAGAGGCATAGAACATACTCTGTGTTGGAGCCAAGTAATCTTCTGTTGACTTTTGCTACATGGAATCCATTATTTAGAATTTCATTCGTAGCGATCTCTATAAGTCTGTCTTGATTTTCAGAAAAGAAAAGATACTTTCCAGTAATGACATAGCTGGGCTTCTCTTCAGATTCTACATATATCCAATATCCACTGTCATTGATTGTTAATCCCATGATTCTGGTTATACCGGTGAAACTAACACTAATTATATCTTTAGATACAGTGCGCGCGCGACGATATAGAAAAGTACAGAAAAATAGATGACTCTCCAAAAAAAGGAGTCAGTTAAGCGAATATAAGACCCCTCCCACGAAAAAGAACCAGAAAAACCACATTCATGAACCGGGAGGGAGGAGTCATACATCTGCCTATGAAACACACGCTAATCCACAAAAGGAACCTGAAAATCACTCCCCCCTGATCCGATTCCGAGAAAAACCCAAGGCAATTCCAAGCACCCTACAATACATAGCCATATAGAGGGAGGAGGGGGGGGTCATGCGTCTGCCTGTGAAAAACACGCCAAACCAGAAAAGGAACCTGAAAACCGCTCCTCCCCGATCCGATTCAGCACAAAAACGTGCTCCTAAGCAACGAATCCCTACGCAATAACATAGGGGGGAGGGGGGGGTCATGCATCGGAACCTGAAAAACCCTCCACCACGCGAAAGGAACCAGAAAACGACCCCGACACGATCCAAATCATGTCAAAAGGAGTACTCAAGCAATACAAAAACCGCTATCCCAAGCCAGCCGTTCAGAAAACCACCCACCACCACCCACAGACACGCGAAAAAACAAACATAACTACCACAGTAACCACCCCAGAACCCTTATGACCACCTACCGGTCATAACAACAGAAGCACCAGAAGCACCGACACCAACCCCGTCAGATAGATCCCATCAAAAGTCCCAGCACCCCCAATACTCACCACCGGAGCCCCCAGCTCAGGCAACCGCCCCAGATTCAACAGATCAGCCCCCACCAACGTCCCCAAAGTCCCACCCACATAAGCCACCTGAGCAGGACAAACCAAAGGACTCACCACATCCACCAACAACACCGCCAACACCGTCACCAACGGAGGACCAAACGCAGGAGTCGCAATCCCCAACCCCTTCACCAGCCGAGCCATCCTATGCACCGACAAAGCCACCAACACCAGCACCACAGCCACCCTCACAAACGACAACACCACATCCGGAGACCGACCCGGAATAGACACCAACAACAAATACAACGAGATCACCACCGGCACCACCGCACCACCCAAGTTCACAGACACCAACGTCCTCCTCACCCCCATCACCACCCGCGGAACCCTCCACGTCACCCAGAACAACCTCACCTCCCGCTCCACCACCACCGGCCCCCGACTCTCCACAGACGTAACCGGAACATTCACGAAACTCCCAAACAGACTCACGAACATCACCAAGCCGAAAGCCTCAGGAGGCACCCCCACCCCCTCAACCATCAACCTCCGGAAGAACACCATCACAAACGAGATCGTGGAAACATACAGGAACGCCAGCAACGCCAGGTAAAGGAACGAGAAAGGCCTGAACACCACCCTCCTCCGCCCCTCACCCACACCCAGCCACCCCACGCAGCAACAGACCCCGACCATAATAAACATCCCCAAACCCAATACGCCAAAGAACCCAGGTCGCCGCCATCGACAAACGCCCCTCAGAACCCGAGGAGACCGTCGAGACCGGCTACGGAACCACCCTCAAGAAACAGAACACCCAGACCCTCAGAGAACTCGCAGAGAAAACAGAACTCAAGACAACAAAAAAAGAGACCGGAGAACACACATTCAACCTGAAACTGGAGAAATAGGTCAGACAGACATCCTGTACCTATCCTGAAGCTCCCGACGCTTCCCATCGTTCCACCCCGTCACATCAGAGTAGTAACCCGTGATCCTGCTCCACCACCTCACCGACGAACTCCCGCAGCTCGGACAAACATCCAGCAGCCCCGCAGAGGTCGAGTTACACGAACTACAAATCGTCAGATCCTTAGTATAAGCGAAATAGCCGATCTGGCTGTGCCGCGCAATCCTCTTAGTCAGCTTATACAGCGCCTCAGGATCCGAAGACGACTCCCCCAGCCACGCATGGAAAATATTCCCACCGCTCAGAATCGGGAAGAACTTATGCTCGATATCCAGCTTCCGCCCAAACGGAATCCGAGCCCCCACATACGTATGAGTCCCATTACTATAATACACAGGCAGATCCCGCTTCCCCTTCAACAACGCCAGCGACTGCTCCAGATCCCCCTTCACCACGCCCCTCGCGAACCCATTATACGTGGGAGACACCA
>JAUVHT010000127.1 GCA_030593155.1 Candidatus Bathyarchaeota archaeon | reverse complement strand
CAACGGATAGGGATAGAGGAAAAAAGGGTTTTCGGTCTATTTCTCAAGCCCCGACATCCGCCGGACCTTCCTGCCGACCTTCTCGATCTCCAGGTTCTTGCACTCCTCGTAGAGGCGCCAGAACTCCTTGGAGCCGGCCTCGAACTCGTCGACCCAGCCCTTCGCGAAGCTGCCGTCCTGGACCGCCTTGAGGGCCTTCCGCATGTTCTCCTCGACGTGATCGTCGATGATCTTCGGGCCCACGGACATCCCGCCGAACTTTGCTGTGTCGGAGACGGCGGCGTACATACCGCTGATCCCCACCTTGTAGATGAGGTCGACGATGAGCTTCAGCTCGTTCATCACCTCGAAATAGGCGAGCTCAGGCGGATACCCCGCCTCAGTCAGAACCTTGAAACCCCTGCGGATGAGCTGGTCGACCCCCCCGCAGAGAACAGCCTGCTCCCCGAAGAGGTCGCTCTCGGTCTCGTCCTTGAAGGTGGTCTCGATCACCCCCGCCCGACCGGAGCCCAGGGCCTTGGCTATGGCGAGGGCGGTCTCCAAGGCGTGACCCGTGGCGTCCTGATGGACCGCTACGAGGCTGGGGACGCCGAAGCCGTCCTCGTACTGCCGGCGCATCTCCGGTCCAGGGGCTTTAGGCGCCACCATGACGATGTCCACTCCCTCCGGGGGCTTGATCTGCCCGAAGTGGATGTTGAAGCCGTGGGCGAACTGGAGAGCCTTCCCCGGCCTGAGGGTCAGGGCGACCTCCTCGCCGTAGACGGCGGGCTGGGCCATGTCAGGGATGAGCATAAGGACGACGTCGGCCTCGGCGGCTGCGTCCAGCACGGACTTGACCGCCATACCCTCGGCCACCGCTCTGTCCCATGACTTCCCCGGCCTCAGGCCGACGACGACGTCGACCCCCGAGTCCCTCATGTTCAGGGCCTGAGCCCTCCCCTGGCTGCCGTATCCGATGACGGCCACCTTCTTCCCTTCGAGTACCTTCTCGTCTATGTCCGGGTCGTGGTATACTTTCACCATGTCCATTCACCTATAGGTTGAGCCGCCCCTTCTCCAGGGCGGTGACTCCCGTCCTCGAGAGTTCCTCGATGCCTATCGAGCGTGTTTTCTCTATGAAATCGTCTATGGCCTCGGGCTCCCCCGTGACCTCGGCTATGATGCACTCTGGGTCTATGTAGAGGATGAGGCCGTGGAACGCGTTCACGTGCTTCAGGGTCTCCTCCCTGGCCATGGGGTCGCTGGTGTCCAGCTTGATGAGGAGCATCTCCCTCATGATGCTGCGCATCGGGTCGAGGCGCTTCACCTTGATGACCTCCACCATCTTGTCCAGCTGCTCCACGATCTGGTTTAGGACCCTGCTGTTGGCCTCCACCGAGACAGTCATCCGGGCCAGCTCGGAGTCCTCCACTGGTCCCACGGAGATGCTCTCGATGTTGTAACCCCGCCGCCTGAACATGTTGGACACGTTGAAGAGGACCCCGGGTTTGTTCTCCACTAGGAAGGCTATGGTGCAGAGTTGCGTCAATAGTCCCCCTCCACAAGGAGGTCCCTGAGCCCCTTGCCCGGGGGCACCATGGGAAACACGTTCTCCTCAGGGTCGATCATCACGTCTACGACCGTGGTCACATTGTCGTCGATCGCGGTCTTCACCACCCTCTCAAACTCATCGAGGGTCTCAGGCCTGACGCCCACCGCGCCGTAGGCCTCCGCCAGCTTGACGAAGTCCGGCGACTTGCCTAGGTCGACGGCCATGTACCTCCGACCGTAGAAGAGCCTTTGCCACTGGGCCACCATGCCCAGCATCCGGTTGTTGAGGACCACGACCACCACAGGTAGCTCCTCCTCGACGCAGGTGGCGAGGTTGTTCTCGGTCATCCCGAAGCTCCCGTCACCCGCGATGTCCACCACGGGTAGGTCGGGCCTTGCGGCCTTCGCCCCGATGGCGGCGGGGAAGCCCCAGCCCATGGTTCCCAGGCCTCCGGAGCTGAAGAAGGTCCTGGGAGCGTAGACGTCGAAGTATAGGGCGGCCCACATCTGGTTCTGGCCCACCTCGGTGGTGACAAGGGCGTCCCTGGGCAGGACCTTCCTGAGGGATTTCATCACGGCGGGGGCTTTCATGTGGGGGTTGCTGGGGAGCTCTTGGGGCGTGTACTGCTCCCTGAACTTCTTCATCTTCTTGATCCATGCACCGTTTGTCTGCCTGTCCACTGCCATCCGGGAGAGCCGCTCGATGATGCCGTTCAAGGCTAGTCTGGCGTCGCCGATGACCCGGGTCACCGTCTCCACGTTCTTGTCCACCTCGCTCTTGTCGATGTCGATGTGAACAACCTTTGCTCCGGGCGAAAAGTCCTCAAGGCGCGCGGTGGTCCTGTCGGACATTCTGGCACCTACCACGAGGAGGACATCGGCGTCCGAGACGATGAGGTTCGCCTCTCCCGTCCCGTGCATCCCGCAGAGGCCTGTGAAGAGGGGGTGGTCGCTGGATATGGCCCCCTTCCCCATCAGGGTCGTGGTCACCGGCGCCACCAGCATGTCGGCCAGCTTCACCAGCTCCACCGAGGCATTTGATGCTATAACCCCGCCCCCTGCCATGATGACCGGCCTCTGGGCCTTGGAGAGGAGGGTCGCCGCCCAGTCCATCTCCCGAGGGCTGGGCTCCGGGTTCAACTTGTAGCCCCTGAAGGCCACCTTCTCGGGGAACTCCATCTCATCGATGGCGATCTGGATGTCCTTGGGCATGTCCACTAGGACGGCCCCGTGGCGGCCCGTGGACGCTATGTAGAACGCGGATTTCACGGCATGGGGGATCTCTGAGGGCTTCCTCACCTGGAGGTTGTACTTGGTGGCGGAGGCGGTGATGCCGATGATGTCCACCTCCTGGAATGCGTCGGTCCCCACCATGCTCAGGGGCACCTGGCCCGTGAAGGCCACCACTGGCGACGAGTCAATGTTCGCAGTGGCAACCCCCGTGACGAGGTTGGTCGCGCCCGGCCCCGAAGTGGCGAGGCAGACTCCCACCCTCCCGCTGGCCCTTGCGAAGCCGTCGGCCATGTGGACCGCGCCCTGCTCGTGGCGGGCCACGACGAACCGGAGGTCCGAGCTCCAGAGCTCGTCGCATATGGGCAGGATCGCCCCGCCGGTGACCCCGAACAGGATCTCTACGCCCTCCCGCCCCAGGGCCTCGACGAAGGCTCTGGCGCCTGACATCTCAACCATGGCCGGATTCCTCCATGCCACGCGCTGAAGGGTCTAGACAGACTTTAGCCTGGATGGTTTTTTTCTCGAAAAGCTCTACGCTTAAAGAGTGGTTTCTTGGTTTTGGTCCCTTGGGACTAAATAAAACGATACCCCATTTAGTTACCCTCCGCGGTTGGAGGCTGGA
>JAUVHT010000017.1 GCA_030593155.1 Candidatus Bathyarchaeota archaeon | reverse complement strand
TCGGTAGTAAACAACATCACATATCTGGAGAAGTAGAGAGACCTCATCCTATCCCATTTTATTTTTTTCACCCATAACATCACATTACGCACGCGCATCATTATTTTATTACCCCGTCTCATTGAATTCGAATTTTCTTTTTTTCTCTGTTCTGATCAATGATCTCTTGAGTCAACGATGACTCGCGCGCGTACTTCATTAAGAAACCATGCGCGCGCTAATTACCACCTGGATCATCCCCTTCATCACTCAGCGAATTGGGAACACTACGCTTGGAATCATCCATCTAGTTATCAACGGCCTGGGGATTCTTCTCATGGTTTAGACCTTCCTACGGTTCGCGCGCGCGAGAAGGTACAAGATCTAAGAGGGGAACTATCATCACTCCAAGCAAGAAAAGAGGACATATACCCAAGGCCCTCCACATCGAGGAGAAAGCCCTCTATTAAAAACTGTACGACGCTCTCCGGAGAATGAAAGACTACAAACCCGAACAATTCTACATCAGCACAGAGGAACAGATAGCCAAGGTTACAGTACAACTCGCAGACTCATTCCTAAGATAGTTGGTCTCTGAATAAAAATCGATACGCGCGTTTAATTTGCGCGCGCATTGACTCTTTCCAGATCCTGTAACCATGTTGTTTGGTTACTGGATTTCTAATGTGAATTGTACCGTCCCAAAGGGCTCAAACGTATACCCTTTCTTTAAGACAGTGCCATCCGGCCGCTTTATCTTCACAGAAAGCAGATTCTGTGAACCATCAGTCTTCATACAGTCCACCGAGATGACCCATTCGCCACGGGTAGGCTTAAACATCGGAGCTTCAAATTTACCGAATTCCGAGCGGAATCGTTCGTTGCCATTCTCGGTCATAGTCAGGTTCCAGTGAGCATGATAATCAACTTCAAGCACCAATACATCGGGGTCATTAATTTTCAAAGTCCCAATCCCTAGGATGCCGACGATTACCGCAAGTATACTTGCGATCGACACGATAGTCAGTGTTCTCGACATGGGCCCTGCCCCCTTTCGCTCATAATGAATGCGTGCACGAAGCCAAACCCTGGAACGGATCCCACGGATTCAATCAGAATCGCGTTCTTGTATAGATAGGTGAACGTCGAATGGCAATATTTGCATAGAAAATCATCTGTGTTATTTTGCACTGGTTCACTGCAGATCGGACAGATATTGGTTACAGCCAATTCTTAACCCTCTTTCCGAGACCCTTAGATAACTTTGATTGAATTTAAGGCTATTCTAACAGTTTTGGCAAGTTTTTCCTATATTCTGCATTTTTATATGTTCTTTTCCCTCTTTCGGAACATTGTTCCGTAAAAGGATTACGTTATGCAGCACGCGTGCGCAGCACAACTAGGAATAAGTTCAACAGGGTTGAAAGTCATGATTATCCAATTGTCTGTTGATTTTTTTAACCAGATTCTTAAGGGGTTAACTTAGAGCCACATCGATCCTTTGAACTATATGACTTGCCTGTGCCACCCACAACTCCGAATCGGGATACTCTGAAGCCTCACTGTCCGACTCTAACTTCTGTATGAACGCCCTAAGAGCCCCTTTCGCTCCGTTAAGCTTATTCAAATTACCCGAAACATATGCAGATTCGATCTTCAAACCAGCTAACTCTAGTTTTTCGAAAAGATTCTGCTTGACACCGTCAGATAGAGACGAAGTGTCTACAAGCCATTTCAAGTGGCTCAAACAATCTACAAATTCATCGTAGATCACTTCAGATGGAGGATCAACTGTGACTGTCTCCATAAGTCCCCAGGCGGAAGCGGTCCACCCGTCGCCTGGCATGGTGACATAAACATAGTAGTAGAAGTATGATTCAGCCTCGATCAGGGTTTTATATGGAACATCGAGATCTCCTGTAACTCTCGTTACGCCGGATTCTATGGGGATCTCGGTTGAGCTGAATGTCCAGCTACCCCAATCGAAATTTCCCTTCAACTCAATGTGAAGCACGACGTCGGTGTTTGCGCCTATCTCAACGGTGAGGGAGGCTGTATGACCTGCTGTGGCTGGATCTTCTAATGAAATTATTTTGAGGGAGTATAGGTAATTACCGTAGTTCCACTCTACATCATTTGCCTTGGTGCCTTGGATGAAAGATGCTGTGATTAGGATGAGGATGGGGACTAGGATCACTTTGGCTTTCATATATCATAACAAGTTTCTTTTCGCCATTAATTAATTATACAGAATGTAAGTTTCGGAACCAAGTTTTATAATAATATTGTAAAACGAATGTGTGCGCATGTCCGGTTTCAAGTTTGACCCTTCTCAGCCTGAACCGAGGAAGACGTTGAAGGAATGGGAGGAGCTGGCTCTCAGAAGTATGTGGGATATCGGAGAGGATGTAGCTAATTCTTGAGCTGTGTGGGAATGGGTCAATGAGAAGTTGAGTGAAGGCAAGTCCATCTCCAGGGCTTCAATCATCATGTTCTAGGACAAGTTGGAGGAGCAGAGCGTCCTAGGCTCTAGGGATGTTACTGGAAAAGGAGGCCACCACAAGATCTACTATCCGCTGATGGACGAGAAGGGATACGTGAAATACCTCATCAAAACGATGGTCGAGAGCATGAGGAGAGACTTCCCAGATGAGACAGAAGAAACGTTGGAAGAGTACAAATATTCTTAATCAAACGCGCGTCCCGACACGAGCATCGGAGACCACACCACCATCCGAAACACCGAGACAGAGAACACCATCATCGAAGCCCCTCAACTGCGGAAGAAGAATCACAGACAACCTCATCAGAAGAAACGTCAATGTTCTAACCTACGAACAAAACATCCCCAAAGGCCACAAACCAAACCTAGGAGACTAAGCAACAGTCACCCTATAGCGAATACAACCCCGAGGAGGAGATCAAGAAAAAGCCACGATCACCCGGATAAATGCAGTGGATACATCGACTCAAACTGCCTGAGGCGGCTGTTTTTCTTTAAGATGCTCCTCTTTAGGCTAAACTGAGGTTATGAGGCCTTACAATACATTGATTTTCTCATCTCACACCAGAAACGAAATGAGAGTAGAAAGGTATTTATTGTAGAAAATTCTACAAAACCTTATGAGCACATCTGTGAAGATAAGCAGGGAGAGTAAACGCCTCCTCGACAAACTGCAGGCGAGGCTCGTCATCACCACGGGAAAGAAGGTCTCCCAGCAGGAGCTCCTAGACACGTTGATGAGGTTCTCAACCGAACGGGAGGATGAGTTTTTCGGGCTCATAACGGGCGTCCGACTTCCGCTCCCTCCTGAAGATATCGAAGAGATCATGGAGATGCCCACAGACTGGGGCGTTGAGACGAGAGAGGAGGAGATCGACACACACCTCTACGGCCGGATGAGCGGCAAGCCAGCGAAGAACACCGCTTCCTGATGGGGCTTGAAGATGAGCGTGTTCTTGGACACCGGCATCTTCGTAGCCTTCCACAACACCAGAGACGCCAATCACACCAGGGCACTGGAACTCGTAAAGACCCTCGTCGAAGGAGGGCTTGGAGCTGCATACACCTCAGACTACATCTTCGACGAGGCGGTCACCGTGGCCCTCGTCCGCACGGGAAGACCGGAGAACGCCTTGGCCGTCGGGAGGATGATCCTAGGTGAGATCACTGCGCCCTTCACCGCCATTCTCAGGGTGGGCGAAGACGACTTCAAAGAGGCATGGAGGCTCTTCCACAGACACGCTGACAGAGGATTGAGCTTCACCGACTGCACCTCCATCGCCCTTTTGAGGACAAGGGGGATAGAGAGCATAGTCAGCTTCGACGCGGATTTCGACGGAATCGTCTCCAGAATTTCATAGAGGATAAACGTCAAAGAAGACCACAAATCGAGCACAAGAAGCCTCCCCTCATATGCTACCAGCCAGTATACACAACACCCAGCGGGAGAACAGCATAATACTGAAGGACGCCCCAATCGACTGCGGGAGAAGAATCACCGACGGCCCCACAGGACAGAACACCACCCCCCTCAACCACGAAAACAACCCCCCAAAGGCCACAGACTTATCCTCGGAGACAAAGCCAAAGTCACACCATAAACCATAAAAACGGCAGGAGATCATAGAGAAGCTCCGAAGACCAGACTATTCTAAACGCGCGCTAGACTCAGAACATTCAACAAGCGCATCAACTGACCTAAGACATACTCTTCCTGATCTTACACGCCAGGCTCATCAGCTGCCCCAAACAATCGCCCGCTCGGCTCAAAGATCTCCGCACGTGATCAACAACATACTGATTGCGCGACACGTGCGTTTCAAGGCCTTCTTGTAATCTCTCGCCTTAGTGTCTTCATTCCTCTCGCGCACGCTCAGCTATATCATCGATAAAGCGACGACACAACTCAAAGAGCCTCTCGGCCCTGGAGAGGGCATCAACCGCATCCCCCTCGTCCATAACTTCATTGGGCGAGAGGTGCAAAGCCTCATCACCGTACAGACTCGGCTCCCTCTTCTTGAACAACAACTTCGATGACTCCCTGATGAACTCGATCTCCTTTCTGAACCAATCGGGGAACCTCTCAGGGATCCTGAGGAAGACATCTGAGACCTCGTGTACCTTGGGATATTCGATCCCCACAGCCCTCAACACTCCCTTCAGCGAGAGCTCCACGCACTCCTGGCTCAACCTCACAGCATAGGGGTGATTCCCATCATCCCCCGCCTCACCAGCATCCTTCAGCCTCGCCTCAGCCTGCCTCAGGAGCGAGCTAGCCAACCTGATCCGTCTCAATAATATCACCGTGTCGATACCCAGGGAGAAGATCCCAGAACCACTCCCCACCATCTAGATACACTCGTTCGGCCCCATCCTTCATCAGCCGCAACCTCAACTCCAGCAGAAGTCTCTCCAGAAGCCTGCCCTCATCGTACAAGATGATGGCGTCCTCCGTGAGATCGAGGAACAGGTCCGGGAGCCTCTCGGCCTCGGAGACCCGCAGCGGATAGAAGCTCAACCCCGCCCTCACCCCCTTACCGTGGAGCCACTCAATCTCATCCCCAAGGCTCTCCTCGACGGACATCAGCTCCTCTATACGCCTCCCTATGCTGCCCCGAAAATCATCAGAAACAAGAAGAACGTCGACATCGCTATTCCGCTTCGCCGTCCCCCGGGCCACGGAACCATACAGGGCAAAGGACCTCAACCCGACAACATCAGCGACCGCCCGGAAGGCCCCGAGAACGAGGGGGACATATCTCTCCTGTCTCACCCCCCCGATACCCTGAACCCCCTCAGATGCCAGCAGGACGAAGTCGGCAGGAGAGATCAGCCGATACGCCCTAGGCCTGCTCCTCTCGAACAGGGTCAGAATCCTCACAGAATGGAGCTTGCTGAAAGCGACATTTAGCTTCCCTTCGTTCATCCCCAGGACATCCTGGGCCTCCCTGAGGGTGAACACCTCCGTCCCAAATCTCTGGCTGAGGCGCGCGTAGATCTCCCCGAGCCAAGCAGGTATCCACATCTCCACCAACAACCAATTACATAAACGATATATTAAGGTTTATGAATAGTTAAGAAAAATGTCCAACCACCAAAAAAAGAACATCCAATATCCGCGCCCTACCTTTATTTTAATCTTGAATATTCTGGTATGATGAACCACATCTTGTGAGAATGCGCCTGTGTTTTCTCAGGCGCGCGCGAAAAATATCACACCATAAAGGTAAACCTTTTTTTACTACCCTACAATTATACCTACTTGTACAACAATGGCTAAATTCGAAACTGTATCAGTGAAAGTCCCGGCTGAAATAAAACGGAAATTAAAAAAATACGGCATAAAACCCTCCAAACTTCTGAGAAAAACCCTGGAACAAGAAATCAGAAAAAGGGAAATAGAAGAGATCAAATCCGAGATACATAAACTCGGCGACACCCTCGACAGAATAGACATGGCCGACGTGGTATCCACCCTCAGAATAGACAGGGAGACAAGATGAACTACATCCTAGACTCCTCGGCCATCTTCAGAGCCATAAAAGATAAGGTGATAGACAGAACCGCCGACAGCTACACCCTGGAACTAGCCAGATACGAGCTCGGAAACATCGTATGGAAACAACACAACCTATTCAAGACAATCGACCAAAAAGATTCAATAAAACTCATCAAGATCATCGCAGATGTCCTCAACATCTTCGAAATCCTCTGTGTAAAAAGCAAAGAAGACAAGATTCTTGAACTGGCCGAGGAACTCAACACAACCTTCTACGACGCCTCGTACCTATACTACGCCCAGGAACTCGGACTCCCTCTGTTATCCGAAGACATGAAACTAATCGAAAAAGGAAGGCATATGGGAATCACTGCATCGACCCTCTCAGAAATCTAGCAACCCCGCGCGCGCACCACCACCCAAAACACCGAGACAGAAAACATCATCACAATGCAATGCACCCACAAAGACACCGGAAGCGCGCGCACCATCCTGAGAGAAAGAGGGCGAAAAACGGATAAGTCAGACATGGATTTACCCTTTACCCATGCCGATAGTCTCACGAGGATACTCACCAGATCAAGACCTCCAGAATATAATGGATTTCCTCCGAGACACCTACCTGGAGACCCACACCATCCAGAACTGGCTCCCCAACCGATTCGAAAACAGCCACAGAGACCTAGTCTCCGACGTACGCATCTGGGAGAAGGTTGACGGCGATCCACCAAGGATCGTCGCGATGGCCAACCCGGAGATCCCGTTCCTCTACTTTATCCAGATCCACCCCGACCACGCATTCCTAGAGGAGGAGATCGTCCGATGGATCGAGGACCGCTGCGCCTCCCTGAAGCCGGACCCCGACAGGGAGCAGAAGCTCTCCATCGTCACCCTGGACGGGAACCCCGTCAGGGAAGCCCTGCTCAGGGAACGGGGATTCAAGAAGGGAGCCGTCTACGGCATACTGCGCGTGCGCCCCGTGGACGCCCCCATCCCCAACTTCGCACCCCCAGAGGGATTCGAGATCCGATCCGTCGTGAAAGAGACTGACTTCGAGGAGATCGACAAGGCCGTCAGGGTGATCTTCGGCCACGGCGAGTGGTTCACCGCGGATGTCTTGGAGGGGATTGCGAGCCTCTCCTTCTACCGCGAGGACATGGACCTGGTGGCGGTGGCCCCGGATGGGAGCATCGCGTCCTTCTGCACCTTCAGGGTCGACCCGCCGAGCGGGATCACCGAGCTGGAGCCCATGGGCACCCACCCCGACTACCGGGGCCTGGGCCTAGCGAAGGCGCTGCTGTGCGAAGGCTTCAGACGCCTGAGGAGATACAACCTCACCCTGCTCTACATCGGGAGAGCAGCAGACAGCCCGGCGGCAAACCGACTCTACGATTCAACCGGCTTCTATGAAGAAAACGCCTATCATTACTGGTCTAAAACGATCTGATGCTCGCACATTGTACGGGGTTGAGAAGAAGGGCCAAAACGGGTCAGGAGACCGACCCTGGGGAACCTACGTCATACACCTGTTCCATAAGATGAAGGAGCGCTGCAATCCTAAATAACATCAAGAATTCTCTAATTGGCCTGGGCGCGACCCTCATCTCGCTTGCTAGATGATTGAGACTCGCGCATACAGCCTGTAGACCGCCGCAGCACCCAACATCGTAGTCATCGAGACGTTGATGAGCCGATTTTCCGACGGGATCGTGTAAATTATGATGGAGAACCCGATGACCACCAGCGCCATCAAGACAATCAAAAACTTTTTTATGTCAGACCTCTCGAACCTCTGAACCGTGTTAGTTATCTTCGTGCTCTGATCGACGTCAAAGTCCTGAAGTTCGTGGAGGATCTCATTCATAGCCGAAATGGGGATGATGATCATCAGAAAGGGAGTGACGGACAAGTCGGGGGGGCGGAAAGCAAAGTACGTTGTAAAAAATTGCAGACCCCCCAAGAAAATCATGTGTGAAATCAAGTCCAGGTAGGGCCTAGATTTCAGCCTCAGGGGCTTCCAAGAATACAAGAATCCCACCAGAGCGAAAACTATGCCGAGAAGGAAAACCAAGGAGTTCACCATAAGGAGTGAAAATAAGCCCACAGACAGAAGAAGAAAACTGAAGAAGTAGCTCTGTCTCCTAGTTATGTGGCCGCTGGAAATCGGGTTTCTCTTCCTCTTTTCAACGTCGTGATAATCGTCTTCGGCATCCTCAACATCGTTGAACACGTAACCGAAGGCGGTGAGACAGAGGTTGGCAAAGAAGACTATCATTGTCTTATGTGAGAAAAGATTCGCTGGAGAGATCAAGTAAACCAAAGGGAAAATCAAGAACAGCACATGTACGTAGTCGCCTAATCTGGTGAACCTGAAAAACACTCCAGTTTTATACATTAACCCCTATAATGCAAGACTTGTATTAAATTTTTTATATGTGCGTGAATGAGACACCTTGTACCCCTATTCGTATTCCTGCTTGGCGTAGCTGTCATCGGTGGGCTTCTCGTTCAGCACCATGGTGACGAAGTCGTTCCTCGTGATCTGGTAGATGTACTTCCTCAGGCTCATCTTCTTGATCCTTCGAATCGAATAGTACACCTTCATCCTGTTGTCCAGGACCATCTTCCCCTTGGGCTTCAGCCTCTTGTATATCTCCACGTCATCTGAATAGGGCAGGTCCTGATAGCCCCCGATCTCGAGGAAGGTGTCTCGGTGGAACGCAGAGTTGGCCCCGCAGAGGTGGTAGTACCCCGTCAAAGCGAACATGGACAGGAGGTTGTTTGAAATCCAGAACAGCAGCCTGTAGAGGTAGGCCTCGTACTTGCTCAGGGTCTCGACGTCGAAGGGCTCGAGAAAACCCGTCACGGCGACCACATCCTCATCCTCGAAGTGCCCCCGTATTATCTCCAGCCACTCGCCGTAGGGTACGCAGTCCGCGTCTGTGGTGACTATGACATCGCCCTTGGCGATCCTCACGCCGTCGTTCCTGGCCCCGCCCACCCCTTTGCTAACCTGCTGGATCACCTTGTCCGCATACTTCTGGGCGATCTCGACGGTCCTGTCTCCGCTCTGCCCGTCGACAACTATAACCTCGAAGCTTTCTCGGGGGAAGGTCTGCTCGTCGAGAGCCTTCAGGCATCTCTCGATGTTCTTCTCCTCGTTGTATGTGGGGATGACGACGGATATCATGGGGCTCCACGCATTCTTGATGCAGCGTTCCTACCCGATAATAAAGCTTTATCCATGTTGAAATATTCCCATTCTCCGAACCTGCCGACGGATACGATGTTGCTCCTCTCCAGGTAATCGTGGATGATTCCCACGTTCTTCTTGTGATCGAGATCGTAGATAACGTAGGCGTACTTGAAGGCGGACGTATCGCACACCTCGATCTCGTCACCGTCCGTGATTATCTCGGTTTTCCTCAGGTCCTCGATGACCCGTTCTCGAATCCCTTCGGGGTCTACGCTGGCCTCCCTGTGGGTCACCTCGACCAAGATACTGCTCCTGCCTCTGGGGGTCGTATGCTCTGAAAAGTTCATGGGGAAGCTCATGCGGTTGAAGACGAACTCCTCCTCCGGGAAGTAGAGCCAGTGCTTGTCGATGATGTCGGGCCTCTTGACGCCGATGTTCACGCAAACCAGGGAGTTGTAGGCCAGTGAGCCGGCTGCTTTGCTCACATCCTCAGGGGGATTGTGCAGGATCCCAACCAGATCGGGCAAGGGTATCGAGGAGATGATCTTCTCCGAGGATGTCTCCCTGATCTTCCCCTCTTTAATGTACTTGACTCTGACCTCGGTCCCCGATGGCCTGACTTCAACCACTTCGGAGCTGAGGGAGACATCCAGACCCCTGGACAACTGGTTCGCAAAGGCGCCTATGCCGCCGTGTTTGGGATACATGAACTCGGCGTTGGGCCCGTAGTCCTTCCTGAGGGTTCCCGCCGCTCCTTTCTTCATCTCCTCGACGCTAGGGGAGGGCACCCGCCCCTTTATCCAGTCGATGTTCATCTTGGAGAGGTCATATTTCCAGATCTTCCGGTTGTACGGGACCATGTAGTGCCTCGAGATGCCATCCCCGAAAGTGGTGTAGATCCATTCCTCGAAGTTCGTCGGCTCGGTGGTTTTCCGGTTCATCACACCGTCTATGCATTCCTGAATGATTTCTTCTGGGAGCGTGTTGAGGTTGGCCTCGAAGGGATACATGACATACGCGCCCCCGAGGTAGATGTACGCTTCCCTGGTGTGTCTGAACAGGTTCCCCTTCAGCAGGCCTTCGAACAGCGTCCTGACGTAATCGTCTCTTGTGAACAAGATGTGGGGAGCGTAGTCAAACACATACCCGCCGATGTTGACGCTCTTGCACAACCCACCGACGTCTCGGTCCCTTTCGAGGATCAAGTGTTCGCCGTCCAAGTGGTATGCTGCGCTCAACCCGGCGAGCCCCGCCCCGAGTATGGGAATCATTTAAATTACATATATTCCGGAAAACGCTGCTTAATGAATCATTTGATATCCACCCGTTTTCATGAGCGGACGAACGACGCCCGCGCGCGAGAGATGTAAGTGTCCAAACCCTTCTTTTTTTCCTAAACCCATAAACTCAAATCTTTCCTATAGTAGAAGAGATCGAACTTTCGGACAGACCGAGGCCCCCGACATG
>JAUVHT010000179.1 GCA_030593155.1 Candidatus Bathyarchaeota archaeon | reverse complement strand
AAGGATATGTGAAAAGTTTGGACGATCTAGCGATAAAAGCGATGGTTTTGGACGTTTTGAAGCCTCATTCCCCTCAGCTACCCATCTTCGCGACGTTCCTCGCCGAGCTCGACGGCGTGGACGAGGTGGACGTAAGCCTGGTTGAGATGGACGAGAAGACTGAAAGCCTCAAGGTAGTGATCAGCGGCCACTCCATCGACTACGAAGCCCTCAGGGAGCACATGGGCAAGTATGGGGCGGTCATCCACAGCGTCGACCAAGTCATCGTAAAGAAGGAAGGATCATAGTCCTCCTCGGGCTGCCAGTCTTCACAAGCATGGGAAGGCGAGTCGATGGTGAACTTAGACACCGTATTCAAGCCCACCCTCAACCCCTTCCTAGATACCACGACGCCTTTCGACGAAGCCCGCCACGTGATCTTCGGCGCGCCCCTGGACGAGACGGCCTCCCACCGCTCTGGCTCCAGGTTCGCGCCCGACGCCCTGAGGCGGGCCAGCCTGTACATGGAGACATACAGCCTCCGCACGGGTCTCGATCTCCCCGATGTTTCGATAGCCGATGTCGGCGATCTCAGGGGCCTCAACCATCCTGAGTCCTCGTTGGACGAGATCTCTAAAGCCGTAGGTCTCATCAGAGGCTCCGGTAAGATGGCGGCGATGCTGGGCGGGGAGCACACCGTTACCCTCGGGGCTCTGAGGGCTCTCAGGCCTGACCTGGTGGTGGATTTCGACGCCCACATGGATCTGAGGGACAGCCTCCTCGGGGCCAGGCTCTCCCACGGGACCTTCCTGAGGAGGGCGATGGAGGAACTCGACTTCAAAGTCGTCATCTTGGGATGCAGGGCCGTCTCCAGGGAGGAGATGGATTTCGCAGAGGAGAACGAGGACAGGCTGGCGGTGGTGACCGCCGCCGAGCTTCTAAAGGGTGGGATCGAAGTGGGCCTCGAGGCCACAGAGAGTTGGCGCGATGAAGCCTCCTCTACCTACATCAGCGTCGACATGGACGTTGTCGACCCCGCCCAGGCTCCCGCGGTGGGCAACCCCTCCCCCGAGGGCATAGGCGTCCCCACCCTCATCGACCTGATCTCGGAGTTCGCCGACGAGCGCACCCATGGGTTCGACCTGACGGAGGTGACCCCCCACTACGACTCGGGGCTCACCGCCACCCAGGCCGCCCACGTTGCGCTTGAGACCATCTACGCCCTGGAGGCGACGCTGAGGCGTCCACTGTGACAGCCCATATATGGGACCTCGGCGTGTAGATACGTGAGTCTGGGAACCATGGGGTTCAGGGTCGAAGAGGAGATCGCAGCCCCCCGGGGGAGGACGGCGCCGGGAAACCTTCCCCCCTCCTACCTCCTGTCCGCCGGCTACGACGGCAAGCTGGAGAAGGCGTTCCTCCGCCTCTACGAGCCAGAGTCCAAGCAGATCTACCTCTGGTACGACAACACGGGCCACCTCTCATACGCCGTCTCCAAGGAGACTCCTGAGGTGCTCAGGAAGATAGAGAGGCTCGTCAACTACCCCGACTTCCTCACCCTTGAGCAGGTGGATAAGTTCGACGCCTTGGCCGATGAGTCCATCGCCGTGACCAAGGTTGTGGCCACCAACCCTCTGGCCATAGGCGGAAGGGCCGGAGGCGGCATCAGGAACATCATCGGCCAGAGCTGGGAGAGCCGCATCCGCTACTACCAGAACTACATCTACGACCGGGGCCTCATCCCCGGGATGCCCTACAGGGTCGAGGAAGGCAACCTCGTGGAGGAGGAGTACGAGATCCCAGAATCCATCAGGGCAGAGATGGAGCCGCTGTTCGCCGATGTGGACCCCGAGTTCCGGGAGCACATGATGGAGTGGGCCCGGCTTCTCCAGTGCCCCGTCCCCGAGCTCAGGAGGGTGGCCGTGGACATCGAGGTCTACACCTCCGTAGCCAACAGGATCCCGAACCCCGACGAGGCCCAGGAGCCCATCACCGCTGTCTCATTCGTCTCCTCCGACGGGATGAAGCGGGTGATCCTCCTGAACGATACGGGGGAGGAGGCAATGCTGCCCGAGATCGACGGGGCTGAGGTTGTGTTCTACCGTGACGAGAGGGACCTCGTGGAGGATGTGTTCAGGGTCCTGGACGAGTACCCCATCGTGCTGACCTTCAACGGGGACAACTTCGACCTCCGCTACCTGAAGAACAGGGCCCGGAACCTCGCCATCTCAAAGGATGATGACCCGATCACGTTGGGGAGGCGGTTCGCCTACCTGAGGAACGGGCTCCACATCGACCTCTACAGGTTCTTCCTGAACAAGAGCATCCAGATCTACGCCTTCGGCAACAAGTACCGTGAGAACAACCTGAACGACGTGGCCGGAGCCGTCATCGGGAAGCGGAAGATCGACGTGGGGAACATCAACGAGCTCACATTCGAGGAGCTGGCCCGTTACTGCCTCCACGATGCCGTGATCACCTATGAGCTCACAAGCTTTAACGATGACCTGACCATGAAGCTGATGGTCATCCTGAGCCGGATCAGCAAGCAGACCATGGAGGACCTGACCCGGATGGGGGTGAGCCGCTGGATCCTGGCGCTGATGGAGTGGGAGCACCGGCAGAGGGGCTGGCTCATCCCGAAC
>JAUVHT010000132.1 GCA_030593155.1 Candidatus Bathyarchaeota archaeon | reverse complement strand
CCATGCGCAGCGCTTCAGCCTCACCCAGGCCGGTGAACCCTGTGAAACGCACCAACCCCCGGGATCGCATGGCTTCGAAGGCATCAGCCACACCATTTTCACCCAGCACGTCGTCGATGCTCAAAGCTCCGCGCCAGCCCTCCCCGTCACGCTCCATCGCTATTCTGGAATGGAGCTGAAACACATCCACCGAGTCGAGCTTAAGGCGCGCCAGGCTCTCCTCCAGCGAACGCTCCACGGCGCCCTCAATGTCCTTCAGATCTTCACCGCCGATGCGGACCTTAGTCGCCACGACAACATCAGGCTGGAGCTCGTCCAGCACCTCCCCCAGGTTGGTCTCCGATCTCCCATCCCCGTAGCTCGGGGCCGTGTCGAAATAGTTGATGCCCAGCTCCACGGCCCTCTTAACAGCCTCAACCCGTTCCCCGCGAGTCCCACGGATGACAAGGCCCCCAACGTTGCCGCAGCCGAAACCTATCTCCGAGACACTGAGACCCGTCCTGCCTAGAACCCTGTACTCCATGGTCAACATTCCTTCGACTAGAATTAGTACACAAACAGTGATAACCATTTCACCTCCAGGGTGAGGCACGCGCGAAGGTGCCATCGGCAACAACGTCATCCAACCCCCTGGCCGCGCGCGCCTCTGTCCCGGTCACCCTTTAAATATCGCCCTCGATCAAGGTGATGCATGTCTTTCACTCTGCAGATAGGAGAGAAGGCACCGGACTTCGAGCTCCCCGCCACCGACGGCAAAACCTACAGGCTCAGCGACTTCGACGACGAGACCCTCGTCGTCTTCTTCACGTGCAACCATTGCCCCTTCGTCGTGGGCTCGGACGAGGTGACCCGGAAGACCGTCGAGAGGTTCACCCCCAAGGAGGTGAGGTTCGTGGGGATCAACTCCAACAGCACCAACACGGTGCCCGCGGACAGCTTCGAGGACATGGTGAAGAGGATGGAGGAGCACGGGTTCCCCTGGCTCTACCTCAGGGATGAGTCCCAGGAGGTCGCCTTGGCCTATGGAGCTATGAGGACTCCTCACTTCTATGTTTTCGATAAGGAGCGTAAGCTTGTCTACACGGGCCGGGGGGTGGACAATCCCCGGGAGGCCTCGAAGGCGACGGTGAACGACCTCGAGAGGGCGTTGGAGGAGCACACCTCGGGGAAGCCCGTGAGCGTCCCCCTCACCAACCCGATCGGGTGCAACGTCAAGTGGGAGGGTAAAGACGCCCACTGGATGCCCCCCGAGGCCTGCGACCTGGTCTGACAGGTCCGGCGACATCCCAATTGTTTTTTCACCTTTCCCTTCCCAGATGTTTCCATCTGATAGCACGCCGAGGCTCAACCAATAATTATCCGGCCCACCCAACGAATCCCACGGGCCTCCGCGCGCACAATCAACATGAAACGGGAGACATCTCCACTAGGGGTAGGGTTCGACCCAATCCCCGGTCAGGAGACATGTGGGGTTCAACCTATACCCCCGGTTTTTCTAGTATAATCGCAGTCTCTACTTGATTGAAAGCGTCCTCCGTTGAGCAGAGCGCGGAACGCCTCGACGATAACAAATACAGCCAGACCTCCACCAATGCCCATGAACCCTGCGAGAACCAAAAGCAGGCTTCTCGCGTCGATGCGCCGAGTGACCGCAAGGAGGCAGTTCACCTCGCTGCTCGTTTCTCTTTACGCTTTCTTCTTTTTTCTTTTCTTTCCTTCTTGGTCAAAGGTTTCTTCTTAGCACTACGCATACCCAATTCAATCGCCTCATAGACTGATCGTAATCGATAATACATAAATCTATCAATCGATGATGACACTCATCGCCTCAGATGGCGTCCAACCATCCTTAGTCTATGTTACAAACGCGGTGAAATGAGGAAAAAATATTTAATTGAAAAAAATAGACGGCGATATCACCACTAGGGGCAGGGTTCGAATCCCACCCCCCGCACCACAGCCACCCCTTTCCAGCTTCCGTGCGTTATGGTCTTCACATGATTCTTATTAGGCAGCGGATGTATAGCGACTAGAATGTCGTCAAGAGTGGCTGTGGTCAAAGGCGAACGAGGACTGGAGCCCGTCTACCGGGCCCTCGACCTCATACCGTACCGGGAGGCCCTGAAGCAGTGGGACACGGTCCTCGTCAAGGTCAACCTGATCACATCCCACACGTATGAGACGGGCATCACGACGGACCCGATCGTGGTCGAGGCGATCCTCAACAGGGTGATGGACCTCGGGAAGAGGGCCATCGTCGTCGAGACTGAGGGAGGGATCACATCGCCGGACAAGGCGGTGGTCAAGACCGGGATGATGGAGGTCATAGACCGCCTCGGAGCCGAGTACATCCACATGGGGCGCCTGAAGGAGAAGGTCAAGCTCACCGTGGAGAAGCCCAGGGCCATAAAGAGCTTCGAGGTCGCCAAGATAGCCACCGAGTCAGCGATAATCAGCGCCGCGACGATGAAGACCCTCCACCACACCACCATCACCATGGGCCTCAAGAACATGTTCGGGATGCTCACCACGAAACACAAGTTCCGGTTCCACGCAAAGGGCACGAACGAGGTCGTCCACGACGTCTGCAAGACCCTCCCGCCCACATTGACCGTCATCGACGGCTTCTACGGGAAGGAGGGTAGAGGCCCCTGGCAGGGCAACGCGGTGAAGATGGACACCATAATCGCCAGCACCGACCCGGTTGCCGCGGACGCCACCGCCGCGAGGGTCATTGGCATCGACCCCGAGACCATAAAGCACGTGATGTGGCTCCACGAGGGCGGAATCGGCGAGGTGGACGACATAGAGGTCGTGGGTGACGGAATAGAGGCCGTTTACAGAGTCTGGGATAGAGGCTAATAGAGACAAGACCAGATCTTGGTTTCGCGCATGCACCGGGTAGCGTGTTTTAATCAGGAACGGAGACGGGAGATCTTCACTTACGGGAGATTCGAATCCCACATATCTATGAGTTTATACCGTCAGAATCCTCTGGTGGAATCTCTGAGAAAATGTATTTCATCTCGAATTGGACTGTTGTTCTCAAGTCGCGCGCGAGCGATATCGCTCGTACGCGCACAAGTGTCCTATTAAAAATAATGTAAGCGCGCACGCGCTGAGGATTATTTCATTCACGTGCTTCCCCGGTCACTCAACGAGGACTTTTAACTCCACTGCACGCACGGCGCCTAGTCATAGTAGATGAGGTCAAAGTCCTCCAGGATACCGTGGAGCTTGACGACCGCC
>JAUVHT010000049.1 GCA_030593155.1 Candidatus Bathyarchaeota archaeon | reverse complement strand
GCCGATGAAATATGACGCCGCTGTGTGGGAACTTGAAGGCCCGTGCATGACAGGCCCCAAAACCTCGTTGAAAATGCTTACTTTCTTCCGCATTGTCTATGATCATCGTCCAAACGTTACTAGTCCCCATATTCTTGGTTGGGAATTTAAGATCGCGCGCGTGGACACCATCACTCTATTATTAAAGTCACCGGGCCAAAGGGGAGTCGGAATGGTCGACGAGGCAACGCTGAACCAGGCCAAAGCGGACGTTGATGCATCCATCGAGATATGGAGGAAGCTGATAGGGGAGAGGCTTGGAGACGTCGTGGACTTCGCCTACGTGAAGGGCTCCACCCTTAGGAAGTGGGAGTCCCCCCTCGACTACGTACCCCTGATCAGCGACGTTGATATCCACGTAAAAACGATGGCCGGCAGACCTCTCTTCACCCCGGACCCTGAAGGCTTCATCGCGGCCCTTGGACTCACAAGGCTCTACGAAGAGATGTTCAAGGAGAGGCGCCCCGAGCATCTCCACATCCCCCGCCCCCAGATCGTCACCATGGATGAGCTAGAGCCCGGCTGGGTGCCCCACGACCCTTCCTCCATAGTGGTCCTCCACGGAGAGGTCAAGCCCGGGGTGAGGCGCCCAGATGACGAGGTTCGCGCCGACGACCTCGCCCAACTGCTGGAGCTTGAGCACCTACTCCCTGCTCTCCCCATGAGAGTCGTGGACAGGATAGGATTGGAGTATTACAGGATCATCAGACAGCTGTGCTGGCGGGTCTCCCCCACGCCCGTGAGGCTGCTGAGCCAGAGGGCTGACCCCGACCACGTCTGGGGCCTCAACAGGACCCAGGTGGCAGAGCTGCTCGATGATTATGGGTTCGATGACGTCTCAAAGCACTACAGGGATTACTACATGGCCGGATGGGACTCCTTCGAGACCAGGTTCCAGGACGACGAGGCCATGAGGAAAACCATCGAAGAGGCCTACTGGGTTCTACACAAGTCTTGGGTACACGCGCAAACTCTCAAGAACGGATGATCTATCCCGAGGCGCGTCCCACACTCATCTCATGCCGGATTTCCTGTCTCAATGCACAGGTATGAGGTTACGTTGTCAATCCGTGTCATACCACACCGAGTGGCTCTCGTCCATCACGTCGCCCCACGGATCCAGGACACGGACCACGAGCCGGGTGTGCACGTTCCTCGGCTCGTCGAGCTCAAGCATGATGGTGGTCTCCTCCCCAACGGCCAGATCGAAGAGGGCGCTCTCCCTCGGGTTCCAGAGCACGTCCCCCTCCCCCTCGAAGGCAACGAAAAGTTTTATCCCGGTTGCCTCTGCGGTCCCGACGTTTTGGATGTCGGTGACGATGGATATCTTGTGCCGGAGCGTCGAGGCGGTCCAGGTGTGAGTGCAGACCGGAACCGGGAGCAAGGGATAGACGATGGCGGACTCCCCCTGATGCGCCTCCGGCAGCTCGCCGATCTCCCACCCCTCGCCGGTGGTCTCCACGTAGAAGTACTGCGTCCCCTCGTGGAGCCAGAAAGTCCCGTAGGCGTCCACGGCGACCCCCACGGCCACGTGCCCCGGAAGGCTGATGAGGACCACGTCGAAGCCCAGGGGGTCGAGGAGCGCGGAGGCCAAGATGGACGTGTCCTCGCAGTCTCCCCCGCCCTCGACGAGGGTCTCCAAGGGGTAGCGCGGGTACTCGTCGAAGCCCGTCGAGACGTCATCCGTTGTGTACGGGAGGCTCTGTATGAAGGCGACGACCAGGTTGATCCTCTGGTTCTCGTCGTAGCCCTCCTCCAGCACGATCCCGTCGAACTCCTCCAAGATGGTGGACAGATACTCGTCGTCGTACGGGTGGGTGACATACACCGAATAGTCCTCGGTGGGGACCCGGGTCCTGTTACCGTAGTAGAGGTACAGGTGCTCGGGGATGTAGAGACTGAACGCCCAGGTCTTGCCGCCGTAGACCCAGGCAAAGTCCCTGCGGATGGTGTCATTGGAGAGGGGCTGGGGGGTGAGGGGCGCGGAGCCCGTGACTATCAGGTACTGCATCATGAGGCTATCGTATTCCTCCAGGGTCTCGTTCAGCGTCACCGTGAGGGCGTCGTGCTCCTCGGTCAGACCCGCGAGGGCCTCAGATAGGGCGCTATAGTCCTCCTCCAGGTCCGTGTGGCCCCTGTCAAGGTCGTCGTACTCCCCCCGGAGGTCCTCGAACTCGGATGTCAGATCCTCGTGACGGCTGCTCAGGTTCAGGTGCAGCTGGGTGATCTCGTCTAACTTGGTCTTGTAGTTGTCGGGCAAGACGTCTTCCAGAAACGAGGGGGTGTAGACGAGGCTGACCCCGTAGCCTACACATCCACCGACGACGACACCTACCAGCAACAATGCATATAGTTTGAAGCTCATGGACGACCAATGAATGTAAGGATTCAAATAAAAAAATTGTTTGCCACTACTCAGTATTTCAAAAAAACCTCTCCAATCGGCTACACCTCCTAACTTAAAGTCGCACCTTAGAATTCGATGCCTAAACTGAAACGGATATATAGCGAGGGATCAAATCCCACCCCAGGCAGTCTCTAAACTCAGCATTCAGGCAGAAATCCGCGGGAGCCATACGATCACCGCCTCGACATAGTGGAGTTGGCATTCATAATTTTCTTATCGTCAACGTCGAATGAAGTTCCAGATGAAGAAATGGATATTGCTGGCCGCAGCCCTAGCTGTCGGCATCTTAGTATTGGTTTGTCTCGACTGGAATGTGGTTGAGGAGAACGGCGTCGAGGTCCCGCCTCCCCCTAGGATACCAACGCCAGCGCCGGTCGTTCTGCCTGAGCCCGTCGAGGCCTACGTGGGAGAGACGATCGATGTTTCATCGAACATTACGGGTCAAAGATTCGAGAACTGCACATTGACGATACTCGGGGAGGAGGGCATCACCATCTCCGGATGCGACTTCCAGAACTCGAGGATGATAATCGAAGACTCTAGGGACATCGAGATCTCCCACAACATCATAATGGACTACTACGTCCACGAGGACGCCGCCGTCAGGATCCACTGTGTGGAAGGCCTCCTCGTAGACCACAACGAGGTGTCGGGCAACTCCATAGGCATCATCATAGGGAGATGCTCGGACGTCGTCATCCGCAACAACATCTTCGAGGCCAACGACCAGCACAACGCCATCAGCGGCCTGGACTGCCGGGGCGCGGAGATCCACGGCAACCTGTTCAGGTTCAACTTCCCCCACGCCCTCATGATCATGAACAGGGACGCGGACCCCCTCGTGCAGCTCCTCATCCACGACAACCTCTTCGACAGGAACATTGAGGACGCCATCAACTTTGAGGACTTTGGGGGATCCCGGCTCGTGACAAGGGTCTACGGCAACCGCATAAACGGCACGGGGTGGGCGGGGATAAACGTCGAGTACAACAGCTGGGGCGCCAACATCGTCATCGAGGACAACTACATCGACGACAACGGCCTCCTGACGGAGGAAATCCTAGACGAGGAGGGGCGGCCTGAGAGGCTTTACCCGGCTCACGATCACCAGCCCGAGGCCTACGCTCTTGGATGGGGACACGGCGTCAAGTTGGAGGACTGCAGCGGGGTGATCGTTAGGGGGAACGCCATAATCTCGAACGCGGGAAACGGGGTGGACATTAAGAACGCCCGTAACGTGACCCTGGAGGAGAACACGATGGCTCTGAACCGGATAGGGTTGTCCGTCATGGGCTACCAAGAGTCCTCGTTGCACAGGGAGCATTCCCCGATATCTCCTGAGGACGCGGGCGTATCTATAGTCACCGTGAGGAGTAACCGGATCTTTGACAACGCCGAGGGCGCCCTGTACGTGGAAGAAGGCTCGCAGCTGAGAGAGGAGGAATGAGGGTGGCCGATGCAGTACGCAGCGGACCCGGGACGTAGAGATCGAGACCTACGCCGTAATTTCAACGTCCAGCGTTGGTTCAAACCCCGCCCCCGGCACTTCGAAAGATTGTTTCCCCCGCACGTAACGGAGCACCATCCTGATATAGACGTTGTAGACGAGAGGTTCAATCGTCAAGTCTACGAGAAAATGGACCCGCAATCCATATCACTAATATAGATTTTAAGAAAACTTGCCATCGGGATGGAACACCTCGTCTTAGGATCCGATAAATGGGCCGCGGACAAGAGCGTCAGCAACATGCTCGAATTTTTCCGCTCAGATCTTCTGGGTTTGACGAAGGGCAGGATCATAGTGGACACGATTCCCTCGGGAACGCGGAAGAGACTCGTGGAGCACGGGGTCCTGAGGAAGTTCGGATCAAAGTTCGAGTTGACGAAGAGGGGCCTGCAGCTACTATCTGTCATCTAGATTAGATGGACGCGCGAGAGAGCGTAATAGCATTGTTCGTGATATTTACCAGCGTCGTTGGCCTCAATCGAAAGAGGGCATGACCCCCTCAGCGAACCTCTCCATGCTCGAGACAAGATCACCGGGTTCGGCCACGGCGAAGTTGAACATGAAGTGGGTTACCCCCACGTCCAGGTACGCCTGTATGCTCATGATTATGTCATCGGCATTGCCGATCAACGACCACTTCAGCTCCTCATCGAACCCGATCAGCTTCTTGCCCTCGGAGAGGGACCTCATGTGGGCCTGGGCGGGGGACCCCAGATAGTTCTCTAGGGCCTGTTTTCGGGTGTCCGCCTGGCTCAGGGATATCTCCCTCACTATGTCCATCTCCTCGATGCGCCTGCCGCGTTCTTCCATGAAGTTTTTCAGTCTCGGGACAGCCTCGGCAAACTGCCCCGGGGTCAGGCCGGGTATCCACCCCTGGCCGTGTCGAGCCACCCATCGGAGCACCCGGTCGGTGGTGAGGTGCCGCCCCACGTATACTGGGAGGGGCTTCTGGACCGGCTTGGGATAGAGCTCGACGCCCTTGAACCGTATGTACCTGCCCTCGTATGATGAGGGGTCCTCCTCGAAGAGCACCCGGAGGGCCTCGTAGCCCTCCATCATCCTCCCCAGGTTGTGCCCTATGCCCAGGGCCTCAGACTCCTCCCGGTAGGCCCCCGTCCCGATCCCCAGGAGAAGCCTGCCCCCCGACAGCCTGTCCAGGGTCGCGATCTGCTTGGCGCAGACGACAATGGAAGGGGTCCTCCAAGGCAGCACGTAGACGCCCGTCCCCAGCTTGATCTTCTTAGTCACCGAGGAGACCGCGGCCATGGATATGAGGGGCTCATAGAAGGCGGGCTTGGGCCGCCAGTGCCTCACATAGTCCTGGACGGTGATGTGATCGTTGCCCCAGACGGAGTGGAAGCCCAGCTCCTCCGCCAGGGCCCCCGCCTCCACTATCGTCTCCCTCGAGGCGAACCCCGTGGGGACCATCAGCCCCTCCCTCCCCGTGGGGAGGGACCCCCCGAATTCCACCATTCACGCCACCTCTCGTCGTCCGCTGACCGTTTTACGCCCGACTCGGTCGATCTCAATATCTCCGTTGATAGTATTTTCGGATTTCGCCGCCTTGAGACGGACACAGGTTGTATTATCCCCTCTTAGAGCCTTGCACCATCAACAGCCCGAATAGCGTTAAATAAGACACGATGAAACCCCTTGATGAGCCAAAATGTTGCTGAACCGGGACAGGGCCAACGAGAAGATGGAGGAGCATGGGTTCGAAGCCCTGATAGCCACATCGCCGGCCAACGTTTTCTACACCAGCGACGTCTATCCATACGGCAATAGCTTCGCCCTGCTCCCCAGGGATAGGGGCGTCGAGCCCGCGCTCATCACCCCCATCTCCGGTGCTACGCCCGTGACCCTCATGTCTCCCCCCTGGTTCCCCGATGTACGCTTCTATGGAGAGTTCTACGTCGAGACGCGCTTCGCGGAGGAACCCCTCTCCGAGGCGGAGAGAAAGCTTATCGAAGCCCACGATTCCTGGGAGATCTCCAAGGCTTCGGATCCGGCCGCCCTCCTGATCGCCGTGCTGGAGGAGAGAGGGTTGGCGAAGGGCAGGATCGGCGTGGACGAGTCCAACTTGGGCCACGGCCACCCCCTCTGGGGGAAGATGCGGGAATCCCTGCCGAGGGGCGAGGCGGTGCCTGCTCGGAGGGTCTTCAAGGAGATCAGGATGGTGAAGACAG
>JAUVHT010000041.1 GCA_030593155.1 Candidatus Bathyarchaeota archaeon | reverse complement strand
TGGGCGATGACGAAGCTCGTCCTCCCCTTCATGAGCCTCCGGAAGGCTGCCTGGATCTGTATCTCGGTGCGGGTGTCGACGCTGCTGGTGGCCTCGTCAAGGATCAGTATGGCCGGGTCGGCGACCAGGGCTCTGGCGATGCTGATGAGCTGCCTCTGCCCCTGGCTCAGGTTGGAGGCACGCTCGCTGAGCTCTGTCTCGTAGCCCTTGGGGAGCCTCCGGATGAACCCGTCGGCGTTGGCCAGCCTCGCGGCCTCGATGCACTCCTCGTCTGTGGCATCCAGCCTCCCGTAGCGGATGTTGTCCATCACCGTCCCGCTGAAGAGGAACACGTCCTGGAGCACTATGCCCAGCTGCCGGCGGAGGTCGTCCTTCCTGATCTCCCTGATGTCGTGGCCGTCGATGGATATGCTACCGTCCTGGATGTCGTAGAACCGCGTCAGCACGTTCACCATGGTGGTCTTCCCCGCTCCGGTGGGGCCCACCAGGGCGATGGTCTGCCCCGGCTCCGCTCTCAGGGCGATGTCCTTGAGCACCGGGATGTCCTGCTCGTACTCGAAGTCCACGTCCTTGAACTCCACCTCCCCCTTGAAGTCGTCCACGGCCAGGGCGTCCGGGGCGTCCACCAGCTCGGGCTCGGTGTCGACGATCTCGAAGATCCGCTCGGCCCCGGCCAGCGCCGACTGGATGCTGTTGTACAGGTTGGCGAAGTGTCTGAGGGGGTCGGCGAACCTCCGGCTGTAGGTGATGAACGTGGCGATGGTTCCCAAAGTCGCCATGCCCTGCAGGGTCATCCAGCCGCCCACCCCTGCGACGATGGCGATGTTGGCGTTGCTCAGTATCCCCATGAGGGGCGGGATGAGCATGGCGTATGTCATGGCCTTGATGCCTATCTCCTTGACGCCCTCGTTGGCCTTGGTGAACTTCCTGTTCACGGACTCCTGCTGCTCGAAGGCGATGACCACCCTCTGGCCGCTGATGGTCTCCTGCATTATGCCGTTGAGCATCCCCATGTTCCTCTGGAGGCCCCTGAAGCTGTCCCTGGTGCGCCCGGCCACCGCCGCGGTGAGCCCCACCATGATCGGGAACACCACGAGGCTCGCCAGGGCAAGCCAGACGTTCAGGCTGAACATCATCACGACGATGCCCACCAGGGTGATCAGGTTGCGGATCAGCTGGGTCACGTTCTGGGCCAGGGCCGAGCCAATGGCGTCCACATCGTTGGTGAGCCTGCTCATCAGGTCCCCTGCGGGCCTCCTGTCAAAGAAGGCTAGGCTCAGGGTCTGCATGTGCTCGAAAAGCTCCTTCCTCAGCTTCATCAGGCTCCTCTGGCTGATGATCGCACTGATCCAGCCTGCGACGGCGGACGTGGCCATGCTCGCCAGATACGCCCCCGTGAGCAGTAATACGACCCTGATGAGCCCCTCCCGGTCGCCAGCCATGATGAACTTGTCGATGGCCACGCCGATCAGATAGGGACCCGCCAGAGCCAGCAGTGAGCTCAACACCGTCATGACAATGACTGCCACGAGGTGCACCCGATACTCCTTCAGGTAGCCGAGGAGACGCCTCAGGGCCCCCCGGGGGTCCTTGGCCTTCTCGACGGAGTGCATCCCCCTGGGTCCCCGGCGCATCATGCCAGCTCTCCGGTCCCTCTCCTCGTCCGGCGCGGCCCTCCGTCCTTGGGGCATGTGGCCGCTCATTGGACCTCGCCTCCGTCGCCGAGCTGGCTCTCGTATATCTCCCTGTAGATGGGGCTGGTCTCCATGAGAGTGTCGTGGTTGCCCTCGGCGGCGACCTGTCCGTCGTCGAGGACGATGATCTTGTCGGCCTTGAGCACGGTGCTGATACGCTGGGCGATGACGAAGCTCGTCCTGTCCTTCATGAGCTCCTCCAAGGCCTCCTCGATGAGGGCCTCGGTCTCCACGTCAACGGCGCTTGTGCTGTCGTCCAAGATGAGTATCGTCGGCCTCACGAGGAGCGCCCTTGCGATGGCCACCCGCTGCTTCTGGCCGCCGCTCAGGTTCACCCCCCGCTGGCCCACCATTGTGTCGTAGCCCTCGGGGAAGCCCGTGATGAACTCGTGGGCCTGGGCCGCCTTCGCGGCCGCGATGACCTCCTCGTCCGAGGCGTCGGGAAGCCCGTAGCGGATGTTGTCCCTGATGGTCCCGCTGAAGAGCACGGCCTCCTGAAGGCTGATGCCCACGTGTCTCCGGAGGTCGTCCATCCTGAGGTCCCGGACGTCCACGCCGTCGATGGTGACCCGACCGCCGCTCACGTCGTAGAACCTCGGGATCAGGTTGATGAGGCTCGACTTCCCGGAGCCCGTGGAGCCCAGTATCGCCACGGTCTCGCCGGGCTCGGCGGTGAAGCTGACATCTGTTAGGACGGGGTCTCCCCCGTCGTCTCGGTAGCTGAACGCTACGTCCTCGAACACCACCCTGCCCTTCATCTCGTCTAGGGCGATGGCATCGGGCTTGTCCTGGACTTCGGGTTCAGAGTCGAGGATCTGCATGATGCGCCGGGAGGAGGCGGTGGCTGCTGATACCTGCCCCGCCATCATGCTGAGCATCAGGATGGGGAACATGGTGCTGAACAGGTAGTTGATGAAGGCCATGATCTGGCCGACGCTTGCGGTGCCCGCGAACACCTGCAATCCGCCGTAGTAGATGATGGCGACGGTGCCCAGGTTGAGCAGGGCCATTATGATGGGGAAGAAGACGCTGAGGAGCTGGGTGACCCTCAGGGAGGTCCCGTACAGCTCGACGTTGGCCCCCTCGAACTTCTGGTTCTCGTGGTCCCTCCTGACGAAGGACTTCACCACCCGGATGCCGGAGAGGTTCTCCTGGAGCACCTGGTTCATGTACTCGAGGCGCTCCTGGACCTTGGTGAACAGGGGCTGGACGATCCTGACGAAGATCGCCACGAGGACGATGGTCAACGGCAGCAGGACGAACATGATGGACGCGAGCTGGGAATTGGTGGCGAACATGATGCTGACGCTCCCGATGAACATCAGCGGGGCCCGGGTGAACATCCGGAGGCCCATGAGGACGATCATGTGGATCTGGTTTATGTCGCTGGTGAGCCGGGTCAGGAGCTGCCCCGTGGTGAAATCGTCCAGATTGCCGAAGCTGAAGGTCTGGATCTTCTTGAAGAGAGACTCCCGGAGGTCCGCCTCGAAGCCCTTGGAGGCCCGCACCGCGAATATGGTGTTTCCCACCATGAAGGCGGCGCTCAGGACGCTGGCCCCGATCATCAGCAGGCTGGTCCTGACGATGAGGGGCATGTCACCGGCGGCGACGCCCTGGTCGATGATGACCTGGACCAGCCGCGGGATCGACAGGTCGGTGACGACCACCAGAGCCAGGAGGATTGTGGCCATGATGGCCTCCTTCCTGTAGGGAGAGAGGTACTTGAGCACCCGTCTGAAGTCGTTCATAGTATTATGCCCCAATCTCCGTCAGCTTACTCGATGCCTCGCCCAGGACCTCCTTGAATCGCTCGGAGGCCTCCGGGCTGGCTTTGACTCTCATGTAGGTCTCTTCCACAGCCTCGAGGAAGGCAGAGAAGCTCTCGTACAGATCCTCAGGCATATCCCTGTGGAGCAGCCAGTAGATCTTGTGGATGCAGATCTGCCTGTTCCTGAAATGTTCGGCGAACCGTCCGTGCTCCTCCAGCTCCTTGAGCCCGCCTTCGGTCAGTGCGAAGCGTTTCAGGCTGGGGTCCTCGTTGGGGTGGGGCTCGATGAGCTTCTCCTCCTGCAGATGGGCGAGGAGGGGGTAGATGCTCCCGGGGCTGGGCCTCCAGTCTGCGTACTCCTCTATCTTCTCCATTATCTCGCTGCCCGACATGGGCCGATCCTTGAGGATCTTGAGCGCGAGGTGCCGGAGCATCCCCTTTGGCACGCCTATTCGGCGTCTGAACTTGCGGTGTCGTTTAAGCATTAAATATCACTTCCGATATCGGACACGATATCACTTTCGATATCGAATACGGCGATCGTATTTAAAGGTTCCCCAAAAAGGGCGCGAGAGTGGTTCTCAGCCCCCCGTCTTCGATGAGGGCATGCTGGCCAAGATGGGGAGCTTGACTAGCTGGGTTAAGGCGAGGAAGTAAAGGACGTGGGCGGGCCCCAGGGTCTTCCACAGGAGTCCGCCTAGGGCAGGGGCGATGACGTTCGCGAGGCCCCTGAACAGGCCGAGCATCCCGAACCAGCTGCCCAGGAGCTCCTGGGGGACGAGCTCGACGGTGATGGCTCCCTGGGTGACGGATGCGAGCATTATGAATCCGTTCAGCAGTCCGGCGAGGACGAGGACGGCGTCGTTGGGGGCGTAGAGGAGGAGCATCAGGGAGGCGCAGTAGATGGGGGTCAGGAGCATGACGACCTTCTTCCTGCCGAGCCTGTCGGCGGAGAGGCCTATGGGGAGGGCGAGGAGCACTATGACCAGCCAGTAGGCGGTGTCCATCAGGCCGAGGACGAATTGGTCGGCCCCCTTCAGCTCCCTGGCGTAGAGGGGTAGGTAGATGGACATGAACATGGGGAACGTGGAGAGGAGGATGTAGACGATCCAGCGCTTCACCATGACGCCCTCCCTGAGCACCTTCTTGATGCCGTCGAGGAGGGGGATGGGCTCGATGGTCTGCCCTTTCCGGGGGTCCTCGAAGTACCTGAGTATGACCAGGGCTGCCAGCAGGAACCCGCCGACCTCGATCCAGTAGAGGGGCCTGATGCCCTCGGCGTTGATCCCCCCGAAGAAGGTTATCAGGTAGGCTGCGACGATGGGCGCCACTATCCGGGGTAGCGCCGCGATGGTGTCGCAGATCTGCATCCCGGTGGCCCTCTCCTCGTTTCTCAGGGTGCTCCCGCATACCATGGGGCAGACCACCATCCCCACGCCCCACGAGAGGGAGGTGATGACGAGGGCGAGCACCGTGGACTGCCAGCCCCGGGCGAAGCCGAAGAGGGAGTAGCCCAGGGCCCCGAGGAGGAGGGAGGCCAGCATGACACGCCGGATGCCGAACCTGTCCGCCAGCCAGCCCGCCGGGATGGTGACGAGGGCGTTGGCGATGCCCCCGACGCTGGACACGATGCCCAGCTGCAGGGGATCGGCCCCCAGCGCGGTTATGTAGATCGACTGGTACTGCTGGGTCAGGCCCATGGAGAAGTTCTGCACTAGGTTCTTCACGATGTTGACTTTGAAGGGGCTCCGCTGCCTCTTGAAGAAGTCGACGCCGCGCTTTACAACCCCTCTGAGCATCACCTTACTCACCCGCATTCGTTTAATAAAATTGCTAATGTCGGGGGATGCTAGAGCATCTCGTATGACTTCTACCCTTCAGCGATTTCGATCGAGATGCCGGTTTTTTCCTGGAAGTAGCCCAACAGTCTGTCTCCTATCTTGGGGTCGCTCCAGGCCAGATGGCCTTCGGCGCCCTCGTACACAGCCCAGAAGCACCTGAACGCCGCATAGTAGTTGACCCTTCCCGGATCGAGGGGGGATCCGCCTATGTAACATCTGAGATACCGCCTCACCAGCTTCTCCCAGTCGATCTCGGGCAGAAGGGCCGGGGCCGCGACCTCGCCGAGGAACATGGTCACCCCAACGTCGTAGGCGGGTTCCCCGAGCAGGAAACCGGCCCAGTCAAGCACCCCGCTGACGCGGCCATCCTCAACGAGGAGGTTCAAAGGGTGGAAGTCCCCGTGGCAGACCACAAGCCTCTCGGGCTCCCCCGGGCGATTCCCCTCGATCCATTCGAACCCCCCTTGGAGCCAATCGTAACGTCTTTCCTCGACCCGCTCCTTGAGCCATCGAAGCAGGGTGTCGAATGACCGCCTGTGTTTGATGCCTGCGGTTTCGAGAGCCCCCCTGATGGGGTCGGCGTCGATGCTGTGGAGGTGGAGATGGGCCTCGGCCAGCATCTCCGGCATCGCGTCCTCCGGCACCTCCGCCATCGGCCGTCCCGGCATGAGTTCCATGACCAGGAAACCGGCGCCCAGCACGTCCTCGTCGGTGCAAGTGAAGTGGACCTTCGGCGCGGGGTATCCAGAACTGGCTACCGCCTCCTGCACGAGGCTCTCGAATGTGGCCCTGTTGGGACTGCTCCCCGCAAACACTCGCAGTATGAGGGGTTCGGCGAGCTCGTCTGAGGCCCCTTCCAGCTGGAATCTGTAGATGACCGTGTCGTATCCCCCCTCCACCGGGATAGGGGGGCTGGAATAGGTTACTCGCTGATTCTGGAGTTCCGAGCGAAGGTAGGACATCAACTTGTCGTTGATGCCTGGGATGGTTCGTCGGCCGTCCATGGGCTATAGGGGGAGATTCAAACATAATGAAGGTATCTTTAGTTGAGCGCATATACAATCAGGACTCATCGGTTTGTTGCACAAATGGAGAGAAGGTCATTTTTATCTAAGGGATATCCATTCGCTACTCCCGCGCGCGCCGTTTGTTTCTTTTCAGCTGCGGTCTACTTCCTCGCCAGGGATCCCACGATAGACCAATGAAAAGTGTAGCGTCTCCATTGGCATCGACTGTTTCATGCACGGGAAAATGTTGAAAAATATGTGTAGGGGGTTATCCCCTCAGTTAACTTTCTTATACCAGGACTCCGGTGCGACGTCGGACTCCGGGTCGTAGTCTGAGGGAAGAAGCACATCGATTCCAAGGATCTCGGTGATGAATGTCTCCAGCACTCCCTTGACGATGGTCCCCTCCTCCAGGTGGCCGCCGATGGTGGGGACATCCCAGGCGCCGCCGGTGACGAAGTGGATGGCCGGGAAGGGCTCCTCTTCCCCTTTCATGATCCGGGGGTGGATGACTCCGCTCATGCTGAGGATCATGCTCTGGTTCTGGACGGTGGCGACGGACTCGTTGTGCCAGTTGTCCGGGTCGCCGGTATCGGGGGCCCACATCAGGAATCTGGCGGGCTGGAGGCCCCCCATGAAGGCTGCATGGATCTTGGCGAAGCGGATGCCGTGGTCCACGGCGAACTGCTGGATGGCCAGATAGACGTCGGCGCCGGTGGTGAGCCTGAGGATGAACTCACGGCCCCGCCGGGCCTCGACGACATGGTAATCCGTTGGCTTGCTCGCGTCCTGCTCCCATTTCTCTTTCAAGACTGGTCACTAGCCCCATTCTTGGAAGCATTCTTTATAAAACGGTGCG
>JAUVHT010000093.1 GCA_030593155.1 Candidatus Bathyarchaeota archaeon | reverse complement strand
TTCCAGAACTTTATCACGGCTAGCCTCTTCACCAGATCCCGGTCATAAGGGCGTGTTGCGTACTGGTATAGGTCCCATACGTCTCTAGCCGTCGCTCTCTGGTAGGTGGCCCTGATCTTTTCCGCCAAGACCTCCTCCAGCTGCATGCAGGGGACATCGAAGGGCTCAAACTCGGTGTACTTGAAGTACAGCTCATCTTTAATGCGCCGGTCCAGTACTTCCAGAATAGGATCCTCCCTCAGGCTCACCTCGAACTTGAAATCCCCGCGGTTCCACTCATGGTTGTAGTGGACATCGCAGGCGAAGGATCCTCCCCAGCTTTTTCTGAGGTTGTCAAACGACAGGGTGAATCCGTAGCCTCGTGCCTCCTCGACGAAGGACAAGAACCGTCTCTCTAATCCAGCAAGATCATACCCGATCAACGTGAAGTCAAGGTCCTCCGAGAACCTGCCCACTCTTCCCAGATAGACCTTCCTTAAACACGTGCCTCCCTTAAAAGCTAAATCCCCCATGATTCCGTCCTCCTTCATCATCTTGAGGACGTAGGTCAAAACGACATCCCTCTCGGCTACACGCCTATCCACTCCAGCTGCCGACGCGTAGTGATCAACGAACCTTACATCGATCAACCCAGTCACTTGACCTCTAATTCACTCAGCACCGTGGTCTCATCCACGTTCATTATGATCTTCCACCTGCCCTCAACCGGCCCCTTACGGCCATGAGTCCCCACGGGGCCGAGATACGAGTATGAAGCGCCTTCCGGGATCAAACCCATAATGGAACCCAAGAAATTTTCTCCTATATTTATCCAACCCCGTTCTGAGAGCAGCTCAACTACGTATCCTAGCCTCTGGAGAACAGAGTTAGAACCCATCCTGTCTGCGTACAACAATAATTTGTCCCTGTCAACGTCGGAGCTGAGGGCGTTAGACACGACATAGATCATCTGTGACACCCCGCCACAGTAATTAGGCTTGTCAAGAGAGTCTAGGACGGCCTTCTCCGGCTCCGCCACACATATCTTACACCCGTCCGCCTCAACCATCGTGAAGCCGAAGAACTTGCCATCAACCAGAGTAACGAACTTGTAGCTGGTGTTCCTCCACCTGAAGTTCCTCCTAGGCTTCACCGTGCATATGTAGGTTTTAGGAGAGAACTGCGAGGTGAACCCACGGTAGTTGTTAGCCGTCTGGTAACCGTAGTAGTATGGCGTCGCCAACACGCTTCCAACCACCAGGGAGTTCATAGGCGGGTACCTCTCCTCGTAGCCGTACTCCAGCGGAATGAACAGGTACTTCCCGCGGATGATCCTCTCCAGGTAACCCTTCCGGTCTAGCCTCTCCAGGATCTTGCTGGCGTATCCGGCCTCAACGCCAAGGTAGTCTTTGACCTTCTTCGAGTCCACGAGGCTACATTTACTTGCTTTGATGTGTGATAGCAGATCCGACTCGACGGCCGTCAAGACGTTCTTCAAGTCTTTACCGCGGAAGTGTCTCCTGACCTTCTGTTCGTCGATGGAGAGGCCCTTCAGCAGCATCACCTCTACGCCGAAATTTTCCAAAATGTTCCTGGCGTTTTCGCCGATGTCCTCCCCGAGCACTATGAACCTGAACTTTTTCAGGGGGGGATCCACGTTAGCTAGGATGGAGTAATAGTTCAGTATCTGGCCGGCCTTCCTCTCGGTTATCTTCCCTGAAGCTATCTCTATAAAGACGTCTACCCCTTCGTCGTCTCTGAGGTGGAGGTTGACCCTATATCGTTCTAGAACAAGTTCTTCTATGCCGACTATACTCATCCCTGGAAACACCTCCTCCATGTTTTCGATGACGTATCTCTGGACCTCTGCCTCTCTCATGCCTTAACCCAGAACAACAACTAATATAAAAACTTTGTAGTTATCGACAAAATGAAAACATACTTTGTCTATAACTTCAAACTTTTTCACATGGTGTCGAGGGGCGTCCGTGCCCACAGTAATATAGAATAAACTAGGTCTTGATTTTCCCATGTCACACCAGAAACGAAACGAGAGTAGAAAAGTATATTTCGTAGAAAATTCTACAAAAATCGAAGCCCCTCGACTGCGGAAGAAGAATCACAGACAGCCCCACAGGCCAGGACGTCACCATCCTCAACCACGAACCACACCACCTAGCCCCGGCGGAGAACCCCCTCCCACCCGCCCGACCATTATTCAACACAATAATAAATTAACTCAATAATTAATAAAAACATTTATTTTTACCTAATCACTAGATCAACCCGGAAGAGAGGAACACCCAGATGGCCAGATGGACAGAAGAAGAGGAGCACCTCCTGACGGAGCTGTACCCGGGCACCGACAACAAGAGCCTCTCCAAGAGGCTGGGCAGGAGCGTGACATCCGTCGAGTGCAAGGCCTCCAGGATGGGCCTCACGAAAGAGACGACCAAAGACGGTGAACGAGAAGAGGGAGAACCACCCCCCTCCTCCAACCCCCTCGTCATGATCAGCCGCAAGAAGACCCTGGAGCTCGACAAGATCGAACTCCTCCGCCTCATCTGGAGCCTCGCCCTCATGTACAGGAAGGAGCTCGCCAACCCCGGCCTCACCAAAGCCGAGAGGCACAAACTCATGAACGCCCTCAGCAACCACACCTCCATCGTCAACAACATCCTGAAAGGCGCCGAGGACGAACTCAGCGAAGGAGAGGAAGACCTCGAAGCCCAGTTCATCGAGATAACCAGGGAGACCCCCGCCCGCGTGAAAGCCCGCCGCGTCATCGTGGACCTCAGGAGAAAACGGATTGTCCTTAAGTGAAGAGACCCGGAGAGACCTCGTCCAGTTCATCACGGAAGACCCGATCCACCCGCTGAAGCTGCACCGAGAGGCCCCCGCCCTCGTCTCGGAAGCGGCCAAAGACCCCGGGCTCCTACGAATCCTATCCAAAGACCCCGTGCTCTTCTCCCGCCTCGTCCTCGGCCTCGAGCCCACCGGCTACCAAGAGAAACTCCTCCGCCTCAGGGACAAGAGGATCCTCGTCAGGTGGCCCAGACAATCCGGCAAGACCAGGACCCTGGCCATATACGCGATCTGGTTCTCCGCATTCAACGCCGACGCCACCACCCTCATAGTCGCCCCCAGCCGCCGCCAGAGCATGATCCTCAGCGACCTCATCCACCAACACATAAACCGCATACCCCGGAAGATCCAGAAAGCCCTCTTCGCGAAACGCCAGCGCACCACCATCTACCTCAGGAACGGCAGCCGCATCGTCGCCCTCCCCAACTCGGAGCACCTCCTCAGAGGCTACCACGCCCACCTCATCATCGCCGACGAGGCCGCCTTCTTCCGCAACGACGAATCCATCTTCCGCCACATCCTCACCCCCATGCTCGCCACCACAGACGGCACAATGATCGTCAGCAGCACCCCCTGGGGAAAAAACACCCTCTACTACCAGTACAGCAACGACCAAGACTGGACCCAGCTCCACATCACCTGGCGCCAGGCCCGAGAAGCCGGCGTCTACAAACCCCACTTCATCAAACAGATACAGAAAACCCGCAAGACCAACCCCCTCACATACCGCATGGAATACGAAGCCGAATTCACCGAAGAAGCCGACACCTGGCTCACCCAGGACCTCCTCGCCAAGGCTGTCGACCAGAACCTCGAGTACACCCCCTTCCACAAACAAGCCCAGGGCATCTTCTACCTCGGCGTCGACCTAGGCGAACGAGTCGACCACAGCGTCATCGCCGCCCTCCAGCTCAAAAAACCCCACCTCCACCTCGTCCACATGCAAAGATTCCCCCTCGGCACAGGCCTCGCCTCCGTCATAGGCTACATAAAAACACTACGAGACCGCTGGCACCGCATCACCGCCGCCTACGTCGACACCACCAAACACGGAGACTACATCATCCAGGACCTCCACAGAGCAGGCGTCCCCGAAGCCCACGGCATCATCTTCACCCAGAACAACAAACAGGAGATGGCCCAGATCCTCAGACAACGCCTACGAGAAGCCACACTCCACATCCCCTACGACCGCCACCTCCTAGACGAACTCAACGTCGAACGATACCAGCTCACAAAAACCGGCAAAATAGCCCTAGACCACCCACCCGGAACCCACGACGACAGATTCTGGGCCACAGCCCTCGCCACATACGCTGCCGAACACCACCCCCCCCCCCCGCCACCAAACGCCCGCGGGATCGCCCAAGGGCGACGAGGGGAGGGGGGGG
>JAUVHT010000086.1 GCA_030593155.1 Candidatus Bathyarchaeota archaeon | reverse complement strand
TGCTCGCCGACATTTCGCAACGTGCGCATGTTGATCCGGTAGCCGTGACGCGCGCTGAGCAATCGAAACGCGCAGGCGAGGACGTCGAGTATTTACGGGTTAAAATCGGGGGGCAGCTCCTGCACGACAAGGAACGGCATTTGTTTGCCTTCGATTCAAAATATGGTCCTGGCTATCACGTCTTCACTCCGCTGAAGCGCGCCGACGGCAGCATCGTTTTCGTCAATCGCGGCTTCGTTCCCTCAGAACTCAGAGATCCCGCCAAACGTGAATCCGGCCAGGTCGCAGGCGAAGTGGAAATCGTTGGTCTCGTGCGCGGTCCTGAAAAGCCGCGCACGTTCACGCCGGAAAACGACGTGGCGGACAACATATGGTACTGGCGCGATCTCGACGGAATGGCCGTGTCCGTCTTCGGCCAAGAGATACCGCGGCTCATTCCATTCTTCATCGATGCGGAGGCCGAACCCCGCGTACCGGGTGCTTGGCCAAAGGGTGGCGTCACCCGGCTCGAGCTGCCCAATCGTCACCTGGAGTACGCCATCACCTGGTACGGGCTGGCCGCGGCGCTGATCGCTGTCTTTGCGGCCTATGCTGTTTCGCATTGGCGCCACCTTGACGCTTGACGGCCGATGTAGTCGATCGGCAGGGGCCACCGCTTGCTTGTTCCCGATGCGGGTGCGCATTAGAGCCTGATCGTTTCACTTGGACGTACTTGAGCCGTTCCAAGTGAAACGTGAATCAGTCTCTACCCTTTTGATTTAGAGTAAGATTCACTTATCTGTTGGAGACCTCCCGGGCTTGGCGAGTGATTCCATCAAGAACGATCTTGCTCTAGGGTGCCGGGCCAAACATTCGAGTCTTTCCGGGAAACGAGGCCACGCCGTTTGAACTACATCTCGACCAGAGGTGAGGCGAAGGGCATGACAGGGAGAGAGGGTTGCGTGATCCCCCACAGCAACGTCCAGAACCTGATGCTGAAGGAGGAGGTCGTGGAGGCCATCAAAGAGGGCAGGTTCCACATCTACCCCGTCAAGACCATAGACGAAGGCGTCGAGGTGCTCACCGGCGTTAAGGCGGGGGAGAGGCAGCCCGACGGCACGTACGAGGAGGGCACCATCCACGGCCTCGCCCAGGAGCGGCTGAAGGAGATGGCGGAGCTCATAAAGGAGTACAGGATTTAAGGGCACATATTTTTTCTAGGACCCCTCTCTTAATCACTCATTGACTGGTGCCGAAGATGGCCGGAGAATCATATGACGTTATAATCCTCGGAGGGGGGCCCGCTGGCCTCACCGCGGGGCTGTACACAGCCCGCCACGGGCTCAAAACCCTGATACTCGAGGGCAAACAGCTTGGCGGGAAATCTTGGGGCCCTCACAGGATAGAGAACTTCCCCGGCTTCCCCGATGGGGTGACGGGGACCGAGCTGATGGAAAGGTTCGTGACGCAGACATCCAGGTTCGGGGCCGAGTTCAAGGAGGAGACCGTCGTGGGCCTGAGCGTCTCAGGCGATCAGAAGCTGGTTCAGACCCGCGGGGGCTTCTACGAAGCCAGAGCCGTGATCATCGCTACGGGAATCCAGAAGAAGCAGTTGAGCGTCCCGGGGGAGATGGAGTTCAAGGGCCGGGGGGTGTCTTACTGCGCCATCTGCGACGGACCCTTCTTCGCGGACAAGGATGTGGCCGTCGTGGGCTCCGGCAGGGAAGCCGTCGAGGACGCACTCAAACTAGCCGATGTCGCCCGGAGAGTCTACGCCATCCCCGGCAGCAAGGGCTACAACGATGGCATCGAGGAGCTCCATGAACTGACGGGCCATCCGAAGATCGAATTGGTAGAGGGCGCCGACCTCGAATCCATAGGGGGGGATGCGATGGTTACCCACGTCAATCTTCACCGCGAGTCTCCTGCCAGGCTTGACGTCGACGGGGTCTTCATAATCCTGGAGCACGTGGCCACCACCGACCTCATGGTGGAGGCGGGGATAGAGACCGATGAGGGTGGCTGCATCATCGTGGATAGGCATCAGAAGACGAATCTAGAAGGGGTCTTCGCCGCTGGGGACTGCGTGTGCGGCGGGATGCAGGTGGTCACAGCCGCAGGGGAGGGAGGTAAAGCCGGGCTGTCTACGCTCCGCTACGTCAGGTCTCTGAATAAGTGATCCTTCCGCCGCTCAAAAGTCGATAAACCTTTTTACAATCCTGTGTCAACGCGGTGTTCTGGTTGCTGATGGTCAAGGCAGAGGTATACTTCTCACCGGTCTGCCCCCACTGCCCGGGCGCCAAGAAGCTGGTGACCGAGGTAGCGTCGAGGTACGGGGATGAGGTGGAGGAGATAGACACATTCATCCCAGAGGGGATAAAGAGGATGATGGCAAACGCCGTGATGGCCGTCCCTACTGTCTTCATCGAGGGGAAGCAGAAGTTCGTGGGCTTCTCCTTCAGCGAGGAGGCCCTTAAGAGTTAGAGCTAAGACGTATTGCTGCATTTGGGTGTTACTTGTCCAATTGTACGTTCTTGGACTAGAGCAGCCCCCAGCCGAAACCTTTTTCGGGCGGATCAATTAGTGTGGCTTGCGAGGGGACTAGGCATGAAGGAATCCATCTCCAGTGTGAAGGGTCGGGAGGTGCTGGACTCCCGGGGGAATCCCACCGTCGAAGTAGAGGTGGAGACCGAGGGAGGTTACCATGGTTGGGCCATCGTCCCCAGCGGGGCCTCCACCGGGATACACGAGGCGGTGGAGCTCCGGGATGGGGGGTCACGCTACCACGGCCAGGGGGTTCTGAAGGCCGTATCCTCCGTCGAGCGTATCGCCAAAGAGATCTTGGGCTTTGATGTCAGGGAGCAGGGGGTCATAGACCGCCTGATGATTGAGCTGGACGGGACCGAGAACAAGTCGAAACTGGGGGGGAATGCGATCCTGGGTGTCTCCCTTGCTTGCGCCAAGGCGGCCGCTGACTCGACGGGAATGCAACTTTACGAGTATGCGGGGACGGGTGAGGCGGATCTCCTGCCGGTTCCATTTTTAAACGTCATCAACGGGGGGAAGCACGCCGGGAACCAGTTGGACTTCCAGGAGTTCATGGTGGTCCCCCTTGGAGCGGAGAGCTTCCGGGAGGCCCTGAGGATGGGCTCGGAGATCTACCACGCCCTAAAGGGTCAGCTGAGGTCGGCGTATGGGCCCGCGGCGATAAATGTGGGGGACGAGGGGGGCTTCAGCCCTTCCTTGAGAAGGCCGGAGGAGGCCCTGGATGTCATCGTGAAGGTCGTGGAGGAGATGGGCTATGGGGACATCGTGTCCTTGGCGTTGGACGTGGCGGCCAACTACTTCTACAAGGAGGGGGAGGGCTATAGCGTAGCGGGTGAGACGCTCGAGACGGGGGAGCTCATCGACCTGTACGGGGAGCTTGTGGAGGCCTATCCGATCGTCTCTATCGAGGATCCCCTCCATGAGGAGGACTTTGAGGGGTTCGCCGAGGTCACCCGACGTTTCCCCATCCAGGTTGTGGGGGACGACCTTCTCGTGACGAGCGTCTCCCGTCTCAAGAGGGGGTTGGAGATGGGGGCCGGGAACGCGCTTCTATGGAAGGTGAACCAGGTGGGCACACTGACTGAGGCCTTGGAAGCGGCTTCGATGGCCCTTGGCAACGGCTGGGGGGTGATGGCCTCCCACAGGTCCGGGGACACGGAGGACGCCTTCGTGGCTGACCTGGCCGTGGCCATCGGGTGCGGCCAGATCAAGACGGGGGCTCCTGCGAGGGGAGAGCGGACGGCCAAGTACAACAGGCTGCTGAGGATTGAGGAGTGGCTCGGGGATAGGGCCCACTATCCGGCGGGTTTGTTCAGCTGATGTGTCTCTTTTTCGCTCTGAAAGTCTTATTAATTCGGTTGCTGGTTGTCTGGTGGGGGCCCGTGGCCAAGTTCGGATAAGGCACCGGACTTCTAATCCGGAGAGCGAGGGTTCAAATCCCCCCGGGCCCGCTCACATATGTGTCCCTAAAGTATTGATTATGGTTGCCACAGCCTTTAAGTGGTGATGAGCGGTGATGAAAGGGTTCAAACCCGTCTTGTTCCGCCTAAGACTCGTTCAAATCCCTTTCGGGGGTGAGCGGGTCTGAGGAAGTCCAGGTGGGCCTACCTGCTGGAGGAGAACGATGACTTCAGGCGCTGGTATAACAACCTGGCGATGGGCAGCGAGGTGACGGCGAAGGAGAGGGCGCGGGTGCTGTACCGGTTCCTGGTCAAGCAGGGTCTGACGTTGGGTGGCCTCGTGGAGATGGGGAAGCGGGATGCGGGGGACGTTGAGAATCTGCTGATGGACTTCGTGAAGAAGCTTCATGACGAGGGTAAGGCGCCGGGTTACATCGAGAACTATCTGAAGTCGGT
>JAUVHT010000153.1 GCA_030593155.1 Candidatus Bathyarchaeota archaeon | reverse complement strand
CATAGCATAACTTGTCTATGCATAGCCGATGTACTGAATATAAAAATAACCAGAAAAAGACTCTGCGTCTAGAGTACGAGCTTTTTTTCACTCGCGGCAATTCTGGAGGAAACCAAACCTAACGAAACCCCGAGAATCCCTGTGATAACCCCGAGACTTCCTCCTCTGCTAGCATTTACAACAGTCAATGTAATAATATTTGCCTCGTATCCGCTAAACCAGATCAATAGGCCTGTTAAATATCCAGCAACCAACGATACGATCATCGAGGCGAAAAAACCCATCACCAAACTAGGCAGGTCTTCGCTTCTCCGGCCATATAGAACCCCTATGGCGCACCCCACTCCACCGACCATAGTTGCGCCAAGGCTTCCTTCTAGATAAAACCCCAAGAGAGCACCGGGGAGGAAGCCCAACAGGATGAGCTTGTACCGGCGTTTATAATAACCCAACCAGTCGGGTCTGCCCACGATGAAATAGCCCATTCCGATGGCTCCGAAGAGCCCCGTGAAAAAGACTGCTCCCCAAAGCCCCCTTGAGCCGGGTATGAAGCCTGTCTGGAAGGTGTTTGAGACCAGGGCCACATTGAATTCCGTGACTATGAAGACTTTCTCTCCGAGCGTAGTAACTGCTCCTTCCGACGCCCCATCCCCGGCATGATATTTCCAGAGGGGGGCGGATCTGGGGGTATAGAAAAAATACATTGTTCCTTCGACGGTCGACGCTAGGACGTATGATCCAAAAGGCGGGGACCAGATTGATTCTACGTCGTTGGGCAACGCTACGATCTTATCTTGGACTCCGCCTCCTACGTGTTCAAGAACGTACGCATCGCCGTTCTCAAGAAATGACAGGGCTTTACTGCCGTCGTGAGCCGTCGAGACTGTACGGACAGGATATTCTGATCTCCATTCCCAGATGCCTGTACCTTCCCTGGAGATGGCGTAGATGGCTCCGCCTCCGTCTTGGGATTTGCCACCGACGACCACCTGAAGGTTCTGGGATAGCGTAAGAGTTGTCCCCATTAACCCTGTCGAGACGTTCCAGAGGGGTTTGGGATCAGAAGCATCGAACATATAGACAACGCCATCGGAACCAGCGGCTACTATCCTGCGTCCGTCGTAGGAGAAGACAGCCTCAACGGAGGATGCTCCCGTATCATATTCCCAGACAAGCCCATCCCTATTCGATAGGAGCGACATTCGCCCCCCTTGCTTGGTTAGCACGCGTACTTCGACCGGTAATCCTCCGGAGGCATATACGCCCGCGATTGATCCCTCCTCGAGTGTACACGTCCATTTGGGAAAGACCTCACCCCCCGTGAGGCCACGAATATAGGAGATTGTCGAATTCTCATCTAAAACGACGATATGCTTCCCGTCAGTCGATAGATGAACAGAGAGGACCCTGGATTCGCCTCTGTACACCCACTCTGGCTCCCCTTTTCCTACGGAGAAATAATGTAACGAACCTTCTTCCCCCCCTATGGCAAGGTATTTTCCGGTATCAGAGACGGCGTAACTACTAATCTTCTCATCTAGACCGTATGTTAGAACCGGTTTCCGATCTCTTGTCGTGAAGTTGAAGACATAGACCGATGAAATAAGCTCGACCAACAGAAACAATGAGACTAGTAGATATGCGTGTCTAGGTTTCATGGGTTCTTCCTACTGCTCTAGAATATCTTCTATCTTTCTAATAGACAATCAGTTCAATGTGTTGGATATATTTTTAGCATTTACGCATGAGGAAATCTGTGAATCTTTGAAAAAATCGTTAAACTTCCTTTGTTTCGGGTTCTTGTAGAAAAACAAGAAGGACGAATGCGGCTAAAGCAGAAAAGAAGGCCGAACAATAGAAGGACCACGCCGCTCCGTAGGACTCCCAGATGAAGGCTCCGAGCATTGGCGCGATCGTCAATGTTATGCCGGGGATCATATTCATTATTCCATAGGTCCTGCCCCTCCTTTCCTTTGAGGCGACATCTGCGACAAACGCCTCTAGGGCAGGCTGTTGTATATAGCTGAAGATGTTGTCAGCCATCAGTATGAGGATGACTGAGCTGAAGTTGGTCGCCAGCGTGAAGGCGAGAATGAAGACGGGTCGAAGGGCATAGCTCACGAAAATGCACATCTTCCTGCTGAACCTGTCGACCATCCATCCGATGGGGATCCTGGTCAAAATCCCAACGACTCCAATACCGCCTGCCACCAGCCCCCACTGCATGGTTGAGAGGCCGATTATATCAACTACGTAGACTACGCTGAACTTTGTCAGAATTCCAACGGCGATGGAGTAAAAAAAGGCCCCAAGAGCCACGATCCGTAAAGCCTTCAAATTCAGTATGGGTTCAAACATCTCGTGGATGACTCTTACGAAGTTTACTTTTTCCGGTGGGCCCACGCTAAAATGTAGATCCTCTTTGAGTAAGAGAGCTCGACCCAAGCTAGCCAGAATCATGACGACCCCCGAGACAAGAAAGAGAAGGCGCATGCCTGAGAGGAAGCCGATACTCTCCAGCAGATATCCCCCGATCACGGGCATGACGCTTGAAAAAAGGGCGAATAGGGTGTGGATGGATGCAAACGCAGAAGCACGCTTATCCGGGTCGATGGCATCCGCGAACATTGCCTGCCGCGCCGGAAGCACTATGTTCGTAGATGCTTCAAGGACCACCCCTAGGATCAGATGCTCCCACTTGGTGGCGAAAAAGTAGACAAAAGGGGCGAGAGATGAGATGAACCCCCCCCACACCACCAGCCTCTTCCTTCCCATCCTGTCGGTCAAGTAGCCCACAGGGGCCTGAAACGTGATGCGTGTGAGACCCAAGATCAATCCGAGGAAGCCCACGATGGTCAAGGACGCCCCAAGCTCAAGGATGTAGAGGGACCAGAAGGGGGAGATTAGAAAGAGGACTCCCTGGCCGAAAGACTCTGTTATCGCCATGACCAGGGCGTTTCCCTTCATGCCGAGCACGCCCTT
>JAUVHT010000123.1 GCA_030593155.1 Candidatus Bathyarchaeota archaeon | reverse complement strand
GCCGCCTATTGATGCCCATTCATTTGATCTCTATCTCGAGCTTCTTGAGGGCGACCTCGACCTTCTTCCTCTGGTGGCCCTTGAGCCCCCTGTCGAGGACCGCATAATCGACGCCGTCGAGGGTCTTGTCCCGCATCTGGGAGATGAGCTCCGGAGTGATGAGGTCGAGGGCGTACTTGGCTGCCATGTGGCCAAAGGCGGTCTCCTCCTCCAGGACGCTGAAGGTGGGGCAGTAGTGGCCTCCGCCGAAGCCGATGGCCACCGGTACCTTCCCCTTGGCGTTTATTCCCTCGAGGATCGCCTCCACGAGGTAATGGGCTGGCCCCTCATCGATCCACTGGCGCTTGCTGCTCCCCAGCTCGGCGAAGAACATGGGGGTCTCGAACTGGGTGGGGCTGTGGTGGGTGGCCTCCAGGGAGACCTTGAACCCTTTCGGCGGGTCCTCGACGAGCTTCAGGTAGACGTCTCGCATCGGGTTCGCGAGGGTGGGCTGGAGCTCCCGGTTCCTGCCCCCGTACATCGCCTTCCCGAAGTTCCCGGTGGGGTGGACGGTGAAGCTGGGCTGGCCGCTCCTGGCCCAGTGCCTCGAGGCGATGACGATGTAGTCGAGTCCGTGGGCCTCGGCGAATCCGTCAAAGTCTACGGGGTAGGGGTCGGGCTCCTCAGGGACTTTGTATCTCTCCTCGGGGACGATGAGGGGCTCCACTATGAGGAGGTACTTGTCCCCCATGTTGAGGACGCATTCGCCTTCGGTCTCGGAGAATCCCAGCTCCCTGAATATTTTGAGCATGTTCGCCCCCGCGGGGTCTGAGGTCGATAGCGCGATACCTACGTTCCCCAAGTCAGCACCTCATCGGCTTTCAATAGGAGGGGCGGCTGCTGATATCTTTTAGGGCTGAGAAAGTGAGGAGGACGCTTAGAAACTCCGGAGAGATGGAGGCTTCGAGACCCCACAATTCATTATTTTTATAGAGGGGTGTCGCTTCGGATAGGGTAGAAGTCCACCGGTGAGTGTTTATGGGAAGGATAAAGAAAGGAACCACGTGCAGCGTCAACCCCTGCGACGGCGAGGCCGTGAGATCGGTGAACGGCCCCAAGGCGAAGACCGCGGGACTAGATGTTGAGGGGAAGCGGGTCTACCTCTGCAAGGAGCACTATAAAGAGTATAAAAAGGGGAGCAAAAAGGACCGGCAGATAGAGAAGTGGCGCCACGGCGTCGCCTAGCCGACGAATCTGGGCCTCCCTTGGACGCTCATGGGCAGCGGCACCGGCCTGTAGGGCTTGCCCCTCACCTGTTTCTTGATCTCCGAGGCGAGGCTCTTCAGTGACATGCTGTGAATTTCGCCGTCTTCCCTCACCCGGACGGGGACCTCCTCGACGCCTATCTCCCTCTCCCCCAGCACGATGATGTAGGGGATCCACTCCTTCTCGGCGTCCCTGATCTTCTTCTGCACCCTCTCGGGCCTGTCGTCGTAGTCCGCCCTGATCTTGCTCCGGGCCATGCGCTTGGCATATTTTTTGGCGAGGGCGACGTGGTCCTCGGAGACGGGTATCATCCGGATCTGGGTGGGCGCCAGCCAGAGGGGCAGAGAGGGCCTTATCCCCTTCTTCATCCCCATGTGGGCCTTCTCCAGGAGGGCGTAGATGTCCCTCTCGATGGCCCCGCTGGGGCTGCAGTGGAGGATCAGGGGGTGCTTCTCCCGGCCGTCCTGGTCCATGAAGGTGATCCCGTATCGCTCCCCGTTCTCGACGTCGAACTGGTCGGTCGCGAGGGCGGAGGCCTTCCCCAGGGCGTCGATGAAGTTGATGTCGTACTTGAGGACGAAGTAGAAGATCCGCTCCTTCCAGAGCTCCACGAGCACGGGCTTCCCGAACCTTCTCGCGAAGCTCTGGACGAATCGCTTGTTCTTCTTCCAGAACTCCTCGGTCATTCTGATCCCCATCTCGAACTCGTCCTTCTCGAAACCGATGCCTGTGAGGGTGTCCTCCACCAGCTTGTACCGGCGCAGGAACTCCTTCTTCCCCTGCTTCAGGTCCCTGCAGAAGGCGTGGACATCGGGCATGGTGAAAGCCCTGAGCCTCCTGAGCCCCGCGAGCTCTCCCCGCTGCTCACGGCGGAAGCTGTAACGGGTGAGCTCGTAAATCCTGAGGGGGAGGTCCCTGTAGCTGATGGTGGCGTCGTGGGCCATGAGGAACTGGCCGAAGCAGGCCGCGAACCTGAGGAAGTACTTGTCGTCGTCGTGCTCGATGGTGTACTGGCGGGCGGGGAACCTGTTCAGGTAGTTGGCGAGAGTGGGGTGGTTCATGCTGTACATGATGGGTGTCTCAACGGCCATGCCCCCGTAGTCCAGGACCTTCCCCGTGACGAACTCCTCCAGAAGCGCCTTGACCATCCTGCCCTTGGGGTAGTATCTCATGTTCCCCGGGTCGGAGGCTGGCTCGTAGTCCACGAGCTCCAGGCTCCTCATCAGCCTCACGTGGGGGGGCTCCTGGGTGACGGCCCTGTCCTTCTCCACCTCGTAGCCTGAGAATGTCTGCAGATTCTTGTGCCCTTTGAAGTCGAACTCGTCCAGCGTGACGAGGTCCCCCTCCAGGGTCAAAATGAACCATTGGGACTTGAGCTTCTCCTCGGACTTTATGGCCTCGGAGACGACCTCCACCTTCTTCTCACTCATACCTTTTCACCTGTTTCACATCGTATTTAGGGATGGCTGGCGCGGCGAGCCAGACACCTAGAACCGGCTGCCAGTCGTGTGGTCGCCGAGAACGGAGAGAACGTAATCTAGGGTTGGTCAGGGCCTTGCGGCCTAATCTGTTTGGCGGGCGTTCACCGCTGTCCTCTCCAGCCCTTCCTGAAGGGGCCATCCCTTTTAATCTTTATGCACCCCGCACACTGGGGACCAGCCTCGCCTCCTCCACCACGTAGCTGCCCCTGACGCCGTCCCACTCCTTCCTCGCCTCGGCGATCTCGAGCCTCTTCCCGAACCACGGGGCGTCCACCACGAGGGTCTCCATCTCCCCGCCCTCACCGCAGACATCGAAGCCGTAGCGCAGGCTCAGCTCCTTGAGCTCCCCAGCGACATCCCGATCGAGAACCCTCCCGAGCCAGCGCTCATCGAGGCCCATCGCCGCGACGGCCGTCACCACGACCTCCATCCCCGCCTCGAGGACCTCGTCCAAGAGCTCGGGGCTGGACCTCCCCCATAGGGGAGAAAGGTGGACGAGACCGAGTTCGTCGCAGATGGCGTCGACCCGTTCCTTCTGGTAGCTCGATGCGATGGCCCCGCTGACGATCCCATGGATGTCCAGGGTTCCGAGGGCCTGCTTCAGGTCTTCGATCTCTTTCTCCTTCTCGCCGCTTGAATCCACGGTGACCAGCTCGAGCCCCTGAGCCTCCGCGAGGAGGGGCACGAGGTGCAGGTTCACGGTGTGAAACATCCAGCTGTCCTCCCGCCTCGGTTTCACGGTGACAAGATATGCGAGCTCCCCCTCCCGGGATGCGAGATGGGAGGCGTAGGTGCTGTCCTTGCCACCG
>JAUVHT010000042.1 GCA_030593155.1 Candidatus Bathyarchaeota archaeon | reverse complement strand
GACGCGAACAGCCTGAAAGAGGAGGCTTCGGCGCTTCTAGAGACCGAAAAGTATCGGACTGTGGGCCAGGCCGAGATAGAGGACGGTTCAAAGGTCTATCTCTTCGACGGTGAGGCGCTCCTCGCCCGGAAGGACGGCGTCCTCTTCCCCACCTTGATGAACCCCAATCTGGAAGATTTACCCTCGGTGACAGTGGACATGGGGGCGGTACCCTACGTCTGCAATGGGGCCGACGTGATGGCACCGGGCATCGTCGAGGTCAAGGACACGTTCGTGAGTGATGACCTGCTCGTCATCAGGGACGTTCAACACGGTAAGGCTCTGGCGGTGGGCATGGCGCTGGTCTCCTCGGAGGGCATGAAGGAGATGAGGAAAGGAAAGGCGATCATTAACCTCCATCACGTTGGGGACAAACTCTGGAGCGCGATTGCATGAGTCACCGAAGCACCTTTTTCAGAGATGAACCTAGACGAGAAATCTGAGTGCCAGGATCACAGCGAAGGAGACGAGGGCGAGGGCCAACATTGATGCGGTGAAGAGCTTCCACCAGAAGCCGAAGCGTTCGCACCCCCTTTTATAGTTTTCAACGTATTCCCGAAATATTCTGACGATTTTCTCGATCCCCGCGCTCATATAGAGCCGCCCCTCATCCGTTAGTATTTTCTACGCTTACTCCGCATAAAGTTTATCTTGTGCAGGGCATTTTTTCTGGAGACTCGGTGATTCGAATGGGAATGCTCGACGATATCAGGATCCTGGACTTCAGCCACGTCTTCTTCGGCCCCTACACCACCATGATCCTCGGGGACATGGGGGCGGATGTCATCAAGATCGAGCCGCCATGGGGGGAGGCCGCAAGGCTCTATCCCCCTCTCTATGGAGGGATGAGCGGCGTCTTCCTCTATCTCGACAGGAACAAGAGAGGGATGACCCTCAACCTAAAGGAGCCTGAGGCCAGGGAGATAGCCCTCGCCCTCGCAGAGAAAAGCGACGTGGTGGTGGAGAACTTCAAGAGGGGCACTATGGACAAGCTCGGCCTGGGATATGAGGATGTGAAGAGGGTGAAGCCCGACGTCATCTACGCCTCCCTGAGCGGCTTCGGCCTCGACGGCCCTTACATGGAGAGGACGAGTTTCGCTCCCATCGCCTCGGGGATCGCCGGCTGGATGAGGCTCACCGGAGATCTCATCGACCCCGACGGGCCGCCCATCAGATCGGCTGAATGGCACGGGGATCTAGATCCAGGCCTGTGGGCGGTCATATCGATCTTGGGCGCCATCCGGCATCATGACAAGACCGGCGAGGGCCAGCTAGTCGACGTCTCCCAGCTCGACACCATGATCGCGCAGACCGGGGTCTCCATCACCAGGTACACCATGAGCGGCGAGCTGCCTTGGCAGGCCAAGAAGAAGTACATGGGCCTCGACACCTTCGGCATGTTCGAGGCCGCTGACGGCTGGGTATACATCGCTGCTGACCCCTACATGGCGCCACGTCTAATGAAGGGTATGGGTGTGGAGAGCTTGGAGAAGACGGAGGAGCTCAGAGAATGGGCGTCAACCCGCAACGTGAATGAGATCGTAGAAGACCTCGTCGCAGAATCGATTCCCGTAGCTCCAGTACTTAACATCGACCAGACACTGGAGGACCCCCATGTGAGGGCGAGAGGGATCATTTGGGAAATTGAACACCCCACGGCTGGCAAAGTCAGATCCCCGGGGTTCCCCGTGAAGATGAGCAGAACGCCGGGCACAAACAGGTTACCGGCGCCGCAGCTGGGCCAGCACAACGAGGAGATCCTCACAGAGCTCCTGGGGTATACGAAGGAGCAGGTGGCCCATCTGAGGAAGGCAGGGATATTCGGCTAGCCTCGTAAACCGTTTTAAATACTTCACCCTTTCTTTAAACGGATCTTCATGCCCGATTTCTCCGAGCTGAGAGCCCAGATGGTCCGGCGCTACCAGCGGGCTGGATACATCAAGACGGAGACAATGACCGAGGCGGTGATGAGGGTGCCCCGGGAGGAGTTCATGTCGTCTTCACATGTCAATTACGCGTACATCGACCAGCCGTTCCCCATCCCGGGGGATGGCAGACAGACGATCTCCGCTCCCTACATGTACCCCGTGTTCTATGAGCCCCTGGGATTGAAGGCCGGCGAAAAGCTCCTCGAGGTGGGGGCCGGCTCGGGATACGGTGCGGCCCTGGCCCGTGAACTCGTCGGCCCGGAGGGGCTCGTCGTCTCGATAGAGATAAACCCCACGACCTTCCGTTTCGCAAGGGAAAACCTGAACAGAACGGGCTACCAGGATGTCGTCCTGATCCTCGGTGACGGCTCCCTCGGATATCCCGAGATGGCTCCTTATGACGCCATCTGCATCACCGCCGCTTGTCCTGAGGTTCCCCAGCCGTTGATCGATCAGCTCGATGCTCCGGGTAGGCTGATGGCCCCCGTGGGGGGGAGCTACAGCCTCTATGGTCAGGACCTCGTGCTTCTGGAGAAGGGCGCTGAGGGCCTGATGGAGAAGAAGACGTTGATGAAGGTTTCATATGTCCCTCTCACTGGGGAATACGGATATTCCAGGAGGGAGCGGGACTGATACTTGTTTTAAATGATTGGATGCACACCATGGGTGAGAAACATTGAAGGCTGGGTTGGTTTCCCGGATAGACAGGCCCGAAGCCTTGGAGATCGTCCGTGAGATCGTCGCTTATTTGGAATCCAAGGGAGCTCCGGTCCAGATGGAGACGGAGACGGCCCTCGCCATGGACATGCCGGGGAAGAACTCTGATCTGGGGGAGATGGAGGCGGACTACATCGTGACGGTGGGGGGCGACGGGACCATCCTGAGGACGGCGATGCAGATGCGGGAGCCCGGCACACCCATCCTCGGGGTAAACTTGGGGAGCAGGGGCTTCCTCACGGAGGTGTACCCGGACGACGTGAAGCCAGCCCTAGACAGGGTGCTGAATGGAGACTATAGACTCGAGGAGTGTTTTAAGCTCTCATCTAAAAATCCGGTTATGAACAGGGCTTTCCCTGATTGCCTCAACGAGGTCCTTGTGGCTTCTCCCCTCCCCTCTAAAGCCCTGGATGCACGCCTCACCATCGACGGGAAGCACATCCTGGACATCCAAGCGGACGGGATCATAGCCTCTACACCGACTGGCTCAACGGCATATAATATCTCTGCGGGGGGCTCCATCATCTCGCCGGATGTGGAAGCGACCATCCTCACCGCCATCTGCCCCTACAGCTATTTCCGCAGCATCGTCGTCCCCAAGGACAGCCGCATAACCATAGAGCTTCTGAAGCCCAGGGCCGACGCCCTCGTGATAATAGACGGCAGAGACTACACAGCCGTCAAACCCCAGTCCAAGATAGAGATCTGGGCCAGCCAGGACAAGGCGAGGTTCATCAGGTTCAGATCCTTCTACGAAAGGCTCGAGAGGCGCCTCGTGTTCAGGCGTGTAAGATGAGGGATGCTGCGATCCCATGCCTCCATCTCCCCTGAAGATAGGTGGTTAAGATGGCGAAGAAGTGCCCCCCCAGCAACGTTCTACTCCTTGATACCTCGGCCTTCATAATGGGGTACATGGCAACGGATGTCGACGCCGAGCATTTCTCAGTCCCCTCCGTCCGCGACGAGTTGACGGAGGGAGGACTCCACCGGATCAGATTCGACAACGCGGCTAGGAGCGGGCATCTGAAAGTGCTGAGCCCCGCCTCTCGATTCTTGGAGAATGTTCGTGAAGTCGCGAAGGAGATGGGCGAGGAAGGGGTGCTTTCCGCCGCTGACATGCAGCTTCTGGCCTTGGGTCTTTATCTGCAATCTGATGGCAAGACGCCGACAGTAGTCTCGGACGACTATTCCGTGCAGAACCTGGCGAACGGGATGGGTCTGGGTTTCAAGAGCCTTGCCACCCCTGGAATCCAGCAGATGTTCGAGTGGGTGGTTTACTGCCCCGGCTGCCGGAGGAGGTTCGAGGAACTCCAAAGGGGGGACACTTGCCCTATATGCGGCACCGAGCTGAAGAGGAAGCCTGGAAGGAAGATGAAAATAGGGTGAAGTGTGATACTTGGCCAAATCTAGGGATAAAAGTCCTGAGTCCCTCGCGGCTCACCACTTCGCCATCCTCTAGAACAAGATTCACCCTAACCAAGGTATGTGTCGGGACTCCCTCGGTCTCGAATCCCTCGTAGCGTGCGCTCGGGGGCTCTAAAAAGATTAATGTATATTTATACTGCCGCGCGCGACCAAAATAAACAGTATTCAGGAAAACTGCGTAATATTCATAATGTGCTCTGGGTGCGCTTAGCCTTTATTAACCCACGATATTGCCGGATACGATGAGTAGTACCTTATTCCCATTTATTGAAATGTTGTAATGTTTGTGATTCAATTCATAAAATCTCTTAAATTCTTCAGGAAATTTAAATCTGATTTCGTCATTATCTTTTCTAATTGAGATTTCTCTTGTAAATAATGAAATGTCATCCCATTGATCAAATAAATTTCCTGTAACTCCAATAGTATACATATTTAATGCATACATGAAAGCGGTATCCATCCAAATGGGATTGTTAATTTCGAGTTCTTCAAGGGGAATAGAAACGTATTCATCTGGACGCATATGAGCAGGATATATTAGCCCCACACGTTTTCCTTCACGTTGAATTTCTTTGATGAATATTCTTTCTTCCTTTAACAGACGTTTTATTGCACCATCGGTTTTGCCTGGTGTCCAATTCAATTCTTTACCTAATTCATATTTTGATAAACCTGGCTCACGCTCAATTAAAGCATAGATTTCACCGTTGGTGATCCTACGTCTTACTGAGTGAGCTGATTCCATTTTGGGTCAATAATATGTACATATGGCCATTAATAAAAATTACGGAGTACTCCATATAGAGTATTCCACAAAGATAAAGAAATAAATAAGTTAATTTTAAAAAACACATAATGTCACATGAGCCAGCTAGATTTGGCTACGATGGTTATGTATTTTTAGACAAAAAAAGCTATGAATGGATTAATGCTCATGCAAGTTTTGCCAGCGAAATTTGGATGAAGCAAATTATAAAGATTTGGCCATGGTTGTCTTTAGGAGATAATAAATATGAAATGTATCATACAGAAATCTTGCCTCGAAGACGATTAAAAATTGTATTTCGGTTTGAACATTATCCTGAAGGAGGGCGGCATTGTTTAGAACCTGACTATGTACATGTAACCGAGAGACACATTATTGGAAAAAAACGCCGATAAAAAGTACGTGATGATGTATTAAGGAGGTTTATTCTATACGGTACTCAGGTCATACCATGAATGCAGCGAATTATTTATCTTCAGATGTGCATAACTCATATTAGAGCATTATTGCATCTAAATAAGCATGGTTGGAACCAAGGAATCTCTTGAAGAAACATTAAACAGAGAGATTAAATGGCTTAAGAATAACTAGACCTCCTTGGAGTCTATTCTTGATGCGAAGTATCCAGCTACTTTGCGGGATCAGGATTTCATGAAGAATGTGAAGGATGCCAAGGACTGTATTATCCGCATACAAATGGCTTTGAAAGGTGTCGGTAGAAATAAAAGTTAATCTCGCGGATAAATCCTTTATTTCAACAGGCAATATTGTCTTGTAGTGCCATATTGGATAGGGTCAAGAATGAGGAAATTAATACGATACTTGATATATCATTAATGTATTTTTCAGGGCAGGTTGAAATGGTGATTGCTCCTTGACCGTCGACATGGTGATCCGAGGCGGGAAGATATTCGCGCCCAGCGGTTTATTCGAGGGAGACATCGTGATAGACGAGGGTAAGATCCAGGCCCTCACCAAGGGCGGCCTCATTCCCGAGGCGGACACGGTGCTAGACGCAAAGGGAAACCTCGTGTTGCCGGGAATGATCGACATGCACGTCCACTTCAGGGACCCCGGTTTCCCGGACAGGGAGGATTTCCGGTCGGGGACATGCGCCGCGGCGGCTGGGGGGGTGACAACCGTCGCCGATATGCCCAACACCGTGCCTTCGGTGACATCCGTCGAGGCGTTGAGGGAGAAGGTGGAGATAGCCAAGGGGAAGGCCTTGATCGACTTCTCGCTCATCGCAGGAGCAGGGGAGCTGAGCTCCGACACCCTGATCGGGTTGGCGGAGGGCGGGGTGGTCGGCTTCAAGACGTTCATGATCGCCAGATTCAAAGAGCTGGCCGCCTCCGACGGTCAGATGCTCGACAACTTCGAGACCATCACCAGAACGGGGCTTCCCTGCATGATTCACGCAGAGAACGAGGACATCGTATCCCGGGGAATCGAGAAGGCGAAGGCGATGGGCAGGGTCGACCCCATAGCCCACTCGGAGTTCAGGCCCTCCATCGCCGAGGTCGAGGCCATCATGAGGACCATCTTGCTCGCCGGGGAGACCGACGTGCACCTCCACATCTGCCACATGTCCACGATGGGAGCCGCAAAGGTCCTGGGCTGGGCCAAGAAGAAGGGGAGAAATGTTACCGGCGAGACCTCGGCCAACTACCTCCTCCTGAACTCTGGGATCATGAAAAAAGTGGGGCCCTTCGCCAAGATCGACCCCCCGCTCCGAAGCCCCGAGGATCAGGAAGCCCTCTGGAAGGCGGTGAACGAGGGGGTGATAGACGTCATAGCCAGCGACCACGCCCCATACCCGAAGGAGGAAAAAGAGAAGGGATGGCAGAACATCTACGAGGCCCCCTCGGGAGGAACGGGAGTAGAGACGAGCCTGCCGCTCCTGCTGGACTGCATGAGTCGCGGACTCATCACCCTAGAGCGGCTGGTCGAGGCATTCTCGGTCAACCCCGCCAAGATAATGGGCCTCTACCCGAGGAAAGGAGCCTTGACGCCGGGGGCTGACGCCGACATCGTCATCGTCGATCCCAACCTGGAGTTCATGGTAAAGGGAGAGGAGCTCCACTCGAAGCAGAAGATAACC
>JAUVHT010000135.1 GCA_030593155.1 Candidatus Bathyarchaeota archaeon | reverse complement strand
GGGGGCATCTTGGTCTGCATGTCCCATCCGAGGATGGATCCAGCGGACATGAGGACCCTGAGCTCCTTCGATCTCTCGAGCAACGAGCTGTAGTGTTCGTTTATCTTTCTTGACATTTACCTCAGAGTAAGATATCCTTACTGCCTAGTTCAATTTTTCGCATACAATGTTAGAATCTCGCTATAACGACGATTTCTCGCCTTCGGTTCACCTAGGTACTCCCAGTATGAAGTATTATTTGTAATTTAATTTAATCAACGGATTTCTTTTTATATCATCGCTACTACCAATATCGAAACGATCCCTGAGGACGGATACTGAACATGATGAGATCGAACCGGTACGACGCAGCCATCACCATCTTCTCCCCGGAGGGACGTCTGTACCAGGTCGAGTACGCCCTCGAGCTAGTGAAACGGGGCGCCCCCATCGTCGGGGTGTACTCCACGGAGGGGGTGGTCCTAGCCGCCGACGAGACTCCAGAGAGCACCTTGGAGGATCCCGGCACCTTCAAGAAGATATTCCAGTTCGACGATCACGTGGGGGCGGCCATCGCCGGCCTCAGCTCCGACGCCCGGGTCCTCATGAGCCAGGGGAGGGTCTTCTGCCAGAGCAACAAGCTTCTGTACGACGAGCCCGCGGACATCGACGCCCTGATCAGCACCCTCAGCGGCAGGATCCAGGTCTACACTCAGCACGGGGGGATAAGACCCTTCGGCGTCAGCCTCATCGTCGCGGGCGTCGACTCCACAGGAGCCAAGCTTCTCACCACGGATCCCAGTGGCTCCTACCGGGGCTACAAGGCCCGGGCCCTTGGGAGGAACGCGGACCCGGCGAACAGCCTCCTGGAAGAGAAGTATGTGGAGGGGATATCCCTGGACGAGGCCATCAGCTTAGCGATCGGGGCGGTGAGCGTGGCCTCCGGCGGTGAGGTCACTCCGGCGACTGTGAAGGTGGCCGTCGTACCGTCGGATACCAAGGTCCTCAAGAGGCTGACCGAGGAAGAAGTGGCCAAGTACATGTGAGGCTCCCGACCCTCTGAGAGGCGGGGGGGGCTTTCTAGTATTTTTTCAGACTAGTATCTGCTAGGGTGAGTGCGCCTACTCCTCGGCGTCCTCGATGCCGGCGGCGGTGATGGCGAAGCGGATCTTCTCCTCGGGGAGGCTGGGGGAGTCGATGACCCTGGCGAGGCGGGTGTTCTGCCGGCCTTTCCTGAGGAAGACCCTGTGGGTGCATGAGTGGGCCATGACGTGGCCGCCCGTCGGCTTGTTGGGGTCCCCGTACATGGTGTCCGGGGTGGACAGAACCTGGTTGGTGAGGACCACGGCGACGTTATGGGCCTCGGCGACCCTGAGAAGCTTGCTGAGGCAGGCGCCCAGCTTCTGCTGGCGCTCGGATAGGGTGGCCCTACCGATGTATTCCCCCCGGAAGTGGCCGATCATGCTGTCCACGATGACCAGTTTGATGTCGCTCTTCACCACCAGCTCTGAGAGGCTGTTGATGAGGATGGCCTGGTGCTCGCTGTTGTAGGCTCTGGCGATGAGTATCTTCTCTAGGATCCTGGTCGGGTCTAGGCCCCTCTCCTCGGCGATCTGCATGATCCGTTCGGGCATGAAGGTGCCCTCGGTGTCTATGACGCAGACGTTGCCGCCGTAGCCTCCCTCCTCCACGGGAAGCTGGGCTGTGACGCTCAGGGTGAAGCAGATCTGGGTCTTGCCTGAGCCGAACTCGCCGATGAGCTCCGTGATGGCCCCGGTCTCGACGCCTCCGCCGAAGATGCGGTCGAGCTCGCTGGAGCCGGTGGTACATTTGATCATGTTCTTCCGCATTTCCAGGACCTCGAGGGCGGGGATGAAGCCCGGGTCGACTTGCATTCGGGCTAGGCGGCAGACCTTCAGGGCGGTGTCTCCACCCATCCCCGCCAGGTCGGCGATCTCCCTCGCCGGGGTGACGGCGACGTCCTTGACGGTGGTGAACCCCGCCTTCAGGAGCTTGTTCACGGTGGTGCTCGCGACCCCTTTGAGGATCCCGGGCTCTAGGACTTCTGCCATCTCTACTCTTCCTCGGAGGCGGAATTGGGGTCGGCCAATATAAGCGGAACGTACTTTTTGGAGGAAGGGAGAGACGGGTGAAAGTGAGTGGAGCCTACCGTTTTGAGGAGGACCCATAACCGTGGAACGGTTGTTCCATCATATACCTATTATATTTTAACAACGGCTAAATTGTAGAAATGAAGCGATCGAGAACACCCTTGAAAATTACTTCAGTATCGATATTCCTACTTCTAATGGGACCCATGGTCCTTTCTTTAGGTTTGGCGTCTGCTTCAGATCGGGCCGAGCAGCAGGAGACATCCGGAGTCCCCAGGGAGTTCCATTTCACCAACATGACGGAGGCGACGGCTTCCATCATGGCACACAACTTCACCGTTGGTCTCCCGAACATGTTCCAGTTCCGAAATATGACCATGATGATCAACGCTAGCAGGAACATGGTGCTAAACATCACGGCCGACCAGACGATGAACATGAAATATCTGGGCTTGGACATAGTCAACCAAAGGCCTTTGATGCTCAGGATCCACGCGAACTCGACGCCCCCTGCGGGGCTCCTCTGCCCCGAGGATGGCATCCGAAGATACTTAGAGCTTGAGCCGAACTCCACGGAACCCGTCAGCATGAGGATGCGGCTCCGCGTCGAAGGGGCGAATCTCAGCCTTGAGATGAAGCGGGACGTAGAGATCCAGAGGCTGAGGTGGGCATTCTGGAACGGATCCGACTGGGAGCCCGTCACCAGCTGGATAGACGAGCACGGCCACCTGGTCGCAGACGGACCGTGCCGCGGAAACTGGACCATCAGGGAGATGGAGCGCCCTCCGACAATTCATGCGCCAGTCGTCCCCGGTCTTCCTCGCGGTTCGAGGGCATACAACTACACTATGGTGACACCCCAGCACTTCGTGTGGACCGTGAAGGAGCGGGAGAGGGCCGTGTTCGCCTTCAGGAACATGACGATGATGTTCAACTCAACAAGGAACATTGAGCTCAACATAACCGCTGGAGGTGGGGTGGTCCACAGGTTCTTCAGCCTCGATATCGACCCTGGCGAGTCCGTGAGCCTGGACATGAACGTGCAGGTGGAGCCTCCTGGGGGTGTCGCCGCCCAC
>JAUVHT010000063.1 GCA_030593155.1 Candidatus Bathyarchaeota archaeon | reverse complement strand
AGGGCCATGAGGGGCCTCGTCGCGGACGCCATGGAGGAAGGGGCCTGGGGGATGTCCACCGGCCTCATCTACACCCCCAGCGCCTACGCCAAGACCGAGGAGATCATAGAGCTGGCCAGCGTCCTAGCCGACTACGGCGGCTTCTACTTAAGCCACATAAGGGGCGAGGGGGAGACCCTTCTTGAGGCCGTGAGAGAAGCCACGAGGATCGGGAAGGAGGCCGGAGTCCCCGTCCAGATCGCCCACTTCAAGGCCTCGGGAAAGCCCCACTGGGGTAAGACGGAGGACTCCCTGAGGCTGGTCGGGGAAGGCCGCGAGGAAGGCGTAGACGTCACATTCGACCAGTACCCCTACATCGCCTCCAGCACCGGCCTCGCCGCCTACATGCCCCACTGGGCCCAGGAGGGAGGCCACGACAGACTCCTGGAGCGTCTCGGGGACCCCGAGATCAGGAAAAAGATCAAAGAGGACGAGAGCGGCATCTACAGGACCTGGGACATCATCATGGTCGCCTCCGCGAAGAACCATCCAGAGTATGAGGGGAAGAGGATCTCGGAGATCGCCGAGATGGAGGGGAAGGACGAGTACGAGGCCGTCTTCGACCTCCTCCTGGCCGAGGACGCCCAGGTATCCGTGGTCTCCTTCGGCATGTCCGAGGAGGACGTCCGCAGGGTGATGCGGAGCCCCCACGGGATGGTGGGCTCAGACGGGAGCGCCGTCACCCCCAGGGGCATCCTGGGCAGGGGGAAGCCCCACCCACGGTTCTACGGCACATTCCCCCGGGTGATAGGCCACTACGTCAGGGAGGGCGTCATCCCCCTCCAAGAGGCGGTGAGGAAGATGACCTCCGCCCCCGCCCAAAAACTCGGCCTCAGAGACCGGGGCCTCCTCAGGGAAAGCTTCAAGGCGGACATCACCGTCTTCGACCCCGCCAGGGTGAAGGACGAGGCCACATTCGTGGACCCCCACCGGTTCGCCTCGGGCATACCCTACGTGATCGTGAACGGCGTTGTCGTCATCGACGGTGGAGAGCACACCGAGGCTCTACCCGGTCGTGCATTGAGGAAGAACAGATAACCCTCATTTTTCCTTCTTCACGGTGGTTGAGATCTGAAATAAAATTAGAGATGATTGGACTCTTCACAAGTCGTTCATCATCCGAAAGTCCTCCTTAACGGTGGTGAGGACGACGTGGGTGTTGGTCCTCTCCACGTAGGGCATGGAGAGCAGCTTCTTGGTGAACTCGCTGAGGCTGCTCCGGCTCTTGAACTTGGCCACCACCATGGCGTCGGTCTGCCCGGTGATGTCGTAGACGGCGCAGACGTTGGGGATCTTGGCGATCTCCGCGTCGGTCTCAAGGAGCTTCCCCTTGGAGACGATGATCTCCGTGACCACGGTGAGCTCGTAGCCCAGCCTCTCGTGGTCCAGGCGGGCCGAGTAGTCCTTGATGACCCCGCTGGACTCGAGCCTCTGCACGCGGTTTATCACCGTTGCTGCGGAGACCCCGATGGCCCTCGCCAGCTCCCTGTAGGATCTCTTCGAGTTCCTGAGGAGCTCTCCTATGAGCTTCCTGTCGATATCGTCCAGTGCGAACATGTTATCACTTTATCGTTTGTATCTGATTTATTGTGTTTTATCTATGAACGTATAAGAATTTTATCATTTCCCTATTAAAGGGCGAATAAACAGGGATGTTGTTAGACGATTGTACGTTCCACCCGATTAACGCGGACCCTCCATATCGCCAAGTCGTCCTTTGTATATTGAACCGACGATTTTACCGCGTTAATCTTTACATATGTAATGTACACCCGAATGAAACTATACATTTGTAAAGATTTCTCTCCATAAGGTTAATATACATCTAGTGGGACGGGGTGTGCATTATGCTGGAATTCAAACTGACCCACGAAGAGGCCGTGGAGCCCATAGGGGAACTATTGAAGAGGCGCGACATAAAGTACATCAGGCTCATGGTGGTGGACCTGGACGGCAACCCCAGGGCTATGCTGATCCCGGAGTACGAGATGGAGTACGCCCTCACCTATGGGATAGGCTTCGACGGCTCCTCCATAGCCGGCTTCAGAGAGGTGAACGACAGCGACCTCATCGCCAACCCGGACCCATCCACCTTCCTCATCCCCATGTGGGAGACCCCCGGCATCGCGACCATGTTCTGCTACGTCTCCAACCCGGATGGCAGCCTCTTCGAAGGCGACCCCCGGGGCCTCCTCAAGACCACTGTCCTCGAATTGGAGGAGAAGGGATACGGCTTCAACACCGGGCCGGAGCTGGAGTACTTCTACATCACCCAGGAGAACGGCGGCATAGCCCCCTTCGGCTCCGGAAGGTATTTCGACCTCCCCCCCTTGGACCCGACCGAGGACATCAAGATGGAGACAATGATGTGCCTCGAGGCCGCCGGCTTCCAGCTGGACAAGGTCCACCACGAGTCGGCGGAGGGCCAGCAGGAGATCAACTTCCGCTACGCCGGAGCCCTGAAGACCGCCGACAACGTGCTCCTCTACAAGCAGGTGGTGAAGACCATCGCCCATAAGCACGGAAAGAACGCCACTTTCATGCCGAAGCCCTTCTGGGGGATCAACGGCAGCGGCTGCCACATCCACCAGAGCCTGATCGACCTCGAAACAGGGCAGAACGTCTTCTCAGACCCCGAGATGCCCGAAGGATTATCCGAAAAGGCCATCCTGTACATCAACGGCCTCCTGGGCCACGCCAAGGGGATGTCCCTGATCGTGGCGCCCCTGGTCAACTCCTACAAGAGGCTGGTACCCCACTACGAGGCCCCGGTCTACATCGCCTGGGGCTTCGGCAACCGCTCCGCCCTCGTCCGGGTCCCCCAGTACCCCGAGGGGATGGATAAGACATCCCGCGTGGAGTACAGGCATCCGGATCCCTCGTGCAACCCCTACTTGGCGGCGGTGGTGACTCTGAAGGCGGGAATGGATGGCGTCGCCAAGAATGTTGAGCCTGCGGAGCCCATTTCGGAGAACGTCTACCACTTCACCCAGGCCGAGCTTAAAAATAGGGGCGTGGAGGTGCTCCCTGAGCATCTGGGCGAGGCGGTCGACGAGTTCGTGAAGGACCCTCTGATCACGGAAGCCCTCGGCGGCTACATCTCCAAGAATCTGGTGGAGCTGAAGAGGAAGGAGTTCGAGGACTACATGTCCTTCACCGGCCAGATCTGGGCAAAGAGCAGGCTCGGGATCACGTCGTGGGAGATAGACCGCTACCTGACCCGCTGCTGACCGCCCGGGCCAGGCATCTCCTCCCCATTTCCTCCAGTTTATCCGGGAGGTTGTCCAGCTCCTCCAGCATCCGCCCGTACCAGCGTTCGAGGTTCTCCCTGATGGCCTCTTTCATCCTCTCGGGAGGGATGGGGCTGTAGTGGTATTGATACCCGCCCAGGCCGATGAGGCGTTCCTCCCTCCGGGCCAGTCCCTTCTCGACGAGGCTCTGGAGGAGGCGCTGGGCCGTGGAGCGGCTCTTCCCCAGCCTCTCGGCGACATCCTGTACGGAGTAGGCGCCGCCCGAGACGATGGCGCAGTAGGCTTCTATCTCCGTGGTCCTGACGCCGAGGGCGCATCTCATGATCTCGTCGGCGCCCATGTCCGGGGTGGTGATGAGGGATCGGAGGTCCTTCAGGGACATATCATGTTCAAAGGTGTTGAACATCTTTAAATACCTTTATATCCCGCCCCTCAAAGAGAGGGTCCGTGATCGGAATGGTAAAAGACGTAACCGACAGCACGTTCGACGAGTTCATCCAGAGCAACAGTATAGCTGTGGTCGACTGCTGGGCGGCCTGGTGCGGGCCCTGCAGGATGCTCAGCCCCGTCATAGAGGAGCTAGCCAAAGAGAAGGATGGCGTGTCCTTCGGGAAGCTCAACGTGGACCAGAACAGGGCCACACCCATGAAGTACGGCATAATGAGCATCCCCACCCTCCTCTACTTCAAGGACGGTCAGCTGGTGGACAAGACCATCGGCGCACTGCCGAAGGCAGCGATAGAGAACAGGCTGGAACGAATCCAGGCTTAACACCCACCAAGGGCCAAATCCAACGCCAAGCGAAGCCTGTACACAGGTTCTTGGACTCCTTTTTCTCACCCCCATTCACTAGAGAATTTCTGGCGTGACAGGTTTCTCCTGCATCACGGCGAAGATCAAGGCAGTCGCCACGAGAACAAGCCCAGAGACGGTCATAAACGTCGCCTGGTACCCCCGGGCGTCTATGAGGTAGCCTATGAGGGAGGTGGAGAAGGCGCCGAAGATGTTCCCGGTCATCGTGACGACCCCTAGACCGATGGACTTCAGCTGCCTGGGGAGGCCTGAGGTGACCGATGCGTAGATGGTGGGGGAGAAGGAGTACAGGGCTAGGCCCAGGGCTACGAAGTTGACCGAGAGGGGGGTCTCCCCGGAGATCCTGGTGAGGGCGAATATGAACAGGCCGCTCAACAGTGTCGCGGCGCAGACGGCGTTTCTCCTCCCCGTCCTCTCGGCGATGAAGCCGCTGGAGACCTTGGCGAAGAAGCCCGCCGCGGGCATGAGCATGGCGACGAACCCGGCGGTTGCCAGAGTCATGCCTCTGTACTCGACGAGGAAGGAGGGGGCGAATGTGAGGAGGGTTCTCAGGCAGAGGTTGTAGGTCGCGTGGGCGAGGGCGAGGGGGGCCAGGTATCTGAAGAAGCTGCGTAGCTCGTGGCCGCCCTCGCTCTCATGCCCATTCTCACCGATGGCCTCCGGCCTCTCCTCCTTCAGGATGATGGCGACGGCTCCGGCCAGGACGAAGGCGGGGAGGGAGAGGAGGAGGAAAGCGTACCTCCAGCCCCACGAGGACGCGATGGCCACCACGACGGGGTAGGCGATGGAGTTGCCCACGTTGGGCCCAGACTCGTGGAACCCTATGGCCCGCCCCTGCCTGTCTCCGAACCTCTCGGAGAGGAGGGTGTTGGCCAGGGGGAGGTGGACCCCCTGGAAGAGGCCGACCAGGAACCTCAGGAGGAAGAGGTGGGCGAAGCCGGCGGCGAGGAAGTTGAGGGCGGTGGCGACGGCGTATCCCACCATACCGATGGTGAGGGTCCTCTTGATGCCTATGCGGTTGGCGATGGCGCCCGCGGGGATCTTGATGACGATGTAGCCGATGAGGTAGGCCGTCTCCAGCATCCCCCCCTGGGCGTGGGAGAGGCCCAGCTCCTCGGATAGCACCGGGAGGATGGGCGCCAGGATGGACCTGCAAAGGTAGATGGCGATCCAGCC
>JAUVHT010000033.1 GCA_030593155.1 Candidatus Bathyarchaeota archaeon | reverse complement strand
CCCCGCGAACTTTCCTTCTTCCATGATCTCGCGCGCGGCGTAGTTCATTCTATCGGACATCGATGTTATCCTTCTTTGCAAACCAGACCTGTCTACCAGTCTTTCGTACAGGCGCATACTTTTGATAATTAATGAATTATGAATTTGGAACAAGTGACAGTAATACGTGTTTGAAAACCATAAATGGCAGACTATGTTCGCGCGCGCTCAGGCGGCCTTGATGACATGAGGCTGGCCCCATGGCAGATAGAGACACTGGTCATAGGCGGCGTAGAGTGCACGGAGAACATGGTGGGAAGTATTTCGACGTGAAATTCATCCTATACGACGCCGAAACAAAAAGAGTGTTGGACGAGAAAGAGATCGACCGAGCCTGGTTCGTCAAGGAGATCGTGGTCTTGGGAACCATATACGGCTGAGGGATAGAGTAAACACCCCGAAACAACCCCTGGGGGAAGTCTAACCGATTCGCGTAACCCCCCTCTGTTTTTCTGGTTTCACATGTTTAAGACTAGAAACAACGACGCAATCTGGCGCGAGCGAACGATCCTAACTGCTTCCGAAGGATTTGCTGAGGCCTTCCCCCCAGAACTGGAATAAATTCCTGCTAGATTCTTGGAGATTAGCGTTCGACCCTGCTCTGAACAGGTACACCGTCGAGACGATAAGGATGCCAAGGATGACTATCATGATCGCCAGTTTTACCGAGAAGGATCTCATTCGTCACGCCCTCCTGCGATGCCCACGTTCTGCTTCAGGAGCCGCAGATGCCTTCCTCCTCACGTTTTCCACCCTTTTCCTGTATTTATTCAAAGAATAAATCTAATATAAGCCTTCTCAAACGATTTTGGCTTATTTTTTCTATTATTGGAAGGAGAATATTAGCTTCCTTCCGATTTTGGACAATTATCCAATTTTGGCACGAACCGAAAAGGACGTAATCAATTTTCGCCCATTAGCCCCTTATTATGCGTCGTCACTAACTACCCACGTTCAATTAGAAAACAGCATACCTATAGGTTGATGTAGACGAGAGACAGGCTCCCCCTATTGTCGAGACATAAATGCGATACGGTGACTTCACTGAGGGTCTTCGTCTCGACGTTAAGGCTTCCACCATTTAAAGCTGAGGAACCTGATCTCCTCTCCCGAGACCATGGCTATGATGAAGGTCTTCCTGACGGTGGTGGCCAACCGCCCAGCCTCGACGAGCTCGGCAGCCGTGAGTCCATCTAGCGAGCTCTTCACCTTCACGAGGAAGGGTGCGTGGTCCAAGCCCGGGCCCTTCTCGTAGACCGCGAAGTCGCACCCATATTTTATCCCCGGGGTAACCACGTACTCCCTCTCCCTGAGGTCTCGGTAGACGAGGTACTTCTCGTCCAGTCCCTCCAGGGTCTTCCTGGCTATTGCTCTGAGCTCCTCCAGGCTAACTTCCTTTTTCTCCTCCCCGGAACAGACGGAGATCATTCCCTTCTCTAGGAGGTATATTCCCTCTATGGGATCCAAGACTAAGGGGGCTTCGAAGTCTTCCTTGGGCTTCGGGATGCCGAGGGGTTTCCCGTAGTACCCTTCGCCGTAGAGCCTCCTGCCCTCCTCTGGGGACCAGACGATGAGGCGGCTGTCAGAAAGGGCCTCTACAAGGGCTAGGGGTGCGTCCACAGGGGTCATCTCTATAGGGCCAGGATTCTGATGAGGTCAACCTCTTCAACGGCCAGATCGATCATCTCCTCCAGCTTCATGGCGATGTCCCGGAGGATGAGGATGAGGGGGAGCTCTGCTTCGCAGGTGATGATCTCGAGGTCCAGCTGCCTGTAGAGGGTGTCTACCCTACGCTCCAACTCGTCCACCTCGCTCGTCAGTGCGAGGGAGCGTTCGGAGTTGAACCCTAGGCTGATGATGCTCTCCCGGAGCTTGATGAGGGCGTCGAAGGCTGCGTCGGCCATCTCCACTAGGCCCACGCCAACGCTGGATGGGATCTTCCACTTCCTGTCCCCTATGGCCCAGAGGCGGATGCCAGCGGACTCGGCGTGGTCGATGATCTCCGAGGCTTTGATGATGAGGCGGTAGAGGTCTTCCTTGTTGAAGAGCATGCTGCCGGACTCGTGGATCTCCTTCATTATGTTCCTCTTGATGTTGATGGACTCGTACTGGATCTTCTGGAGCTCTTCCAGCCTCTCCCGCATCCCCTCGGTCTCGTGCTTGACGAGGCTGTCGATCATCACAAGGACCTTCCTGTAGATCTCTACCACTAGCCTCGCGTGGTCCTGACACATCATCAGGAGGTTACGGAGGGTCCTGTCCTCACTCTCAACGGGGAAAACCATCTGTTGCACCTGAACGAACTTGACATTTAGATAAGTGTCCCAATGGTTTTTAAGCGTTAAACCCATTTTGGGAATTTACTTTTATTAAAACATTCATGATCCTGAATAGGGGTTCCCTGGGATTCTCCTGGGTCCGCCATCAGTCACGTTTCTTCTTGCTGCTGGTCCACCAGTCGAGATAATCGCTGTGGCGGCGTCGCTTCTGGTCCTCCTCGTCCTCCGGTCTGGAGCGGAGCCGATCTCTTGCGTCTGATAGCTGGGCTTCGGTGAATGTCATTCCGCAGCTCTTGCAGCTGTGCATCCTGAGCTTCCTGTCCCAGACGAGTTCGCCACCGCATTCGGTGCAGTAACTCGGCATCTCAACCAACCCTCATTGGATGAGGGGAAGATAAAAAGATTGATGTGGGGGGGAAAGGGTCAGACCGGTTCCGGTGGTGGGGAGGCTATGAGGCCCTGGCGCATCAGGAGGGCCACTATGTCCTGGCTCCTCTTGATGATCGCCGCAGCGTGGTCGTAGAGTTCCTGTCTGCTCACCTTCTTCCGGGCGATCCCCTGCTCTATTGCCTTGAGGCCGGTCTCCACAGCCTGCCTCGGGTAGATCTCCCACTCGCTCATGGAGGGGAGGAGGTAGTCCTCAGTCAATCCCTTGTCCTCGGCGAACTGGGCCAGCTCGGTGGCGGAGGCTATGCACATCTCGTCTGTGATGGTCTTAGCCCTCACGTCCAGGGCGCCCCTGAATATGGCGGGGAAGACGAGGCTGTTGTTCACCTGGTTGGGGAAGTCGCTGCGCCCTGTAGCGACCAACTTCGCCCCGGCCTCCTTCGCCTCCCATGGCCAGATCTCCGGTATCGGGTTGGCGCACGCAAAGACGATGGAGTCGTCAGCCATGACCGACACATCTTCCGGGGTGATCACCCCAGGCCCCGGCTTTGAGGCGGCGATGCAGATGTCGCTGCCTTTCATGGCCTCTCTGATGCCTCCAGTCCTGCCCTCGGCGTTGGTCTTAACGGCGAGATCCCACTTGTAGGTTCCCTCGAGCTCCCTGCGGCTCTGACTGAGGATGCCTGCGCTGTCCACCATGTAGACGTTCTTCGGATTCACTCCTGCGGCCTCTAGGACATAGAAGGTCCGGGTGTTGGCCGATCCGCTTCCCACTATTGCGAATTGGGCCTCGCCCATCTTCTTCCCTACGAACTTGAGGGCGTTCATGACTCCTGCCAGGATTACCGCGGCGGTGCCCTGCTGGTCGTCGTGCCAGACTGGGATGGGCATCTCCTTCCTCAGGGTGTCCAGAATGTGGAAGCACTTTGGCTTGGAGAAGTCCTCCAGGTTGATTCCGCCGAAGCTGGGCTCGATCCACTTGACGGCCTGGATGATCTCCTCGGGGTCCTTGGTGGCCAGGCAGATGGGGAAGGCGTCTACGCCCCCCAGGTACTTGAAGATGAGGGCTTTCCCCTCCATGACGGGCATGCCCGCCAGGCCCCCGATGTCTCCCAGGCCTAGGACCCGGGTGCCGTCGGAGACGACCGCGACGTAGTTCCACTTGCTGGTCTGCTCGTAGGCCAGCTCCTTGTCCTTCTCGATCTCCCGGCAGGCGGCTGCGACACCGGGCGTGTACCAGATGGAGAAGTCTTGGAGGCTACGGATGGCGCACTTTGGCATAACTTCCAGCTTGCCCCGATAGAAAGCGTGGTAGGGGGGACCGATCTTGCTCCACTTCGAGGCCTTGGCTAGAAGCTCCTCTGTTGTGGCCTTCTTCATTTCCAATCTCAGGAACTAGGGAGGATTGAGTATAAAATCCTATTGAAAAATTAGGGGCCGGACCCCGATATACAGAGGTCCCTGGCTTCTTATTGCATTCCTCGATCTGAGTCCTTGGGTTGCTGGCCCTGTTCGCCTAGAACGCCAGCTCCCTCTTTTGGAATGTGTAGAGTGCGCATAACAGGGCTATCAACCCGACGCTGACCACTATGGATAGCTCGTTCATGAGCATCCTGCCCTGCTGTAGGATGGTACCCGTACTCAGGTAGTTGAAGAGGGACAGGTCTTTCAGGAATCCCAGGTTCCCCAGGTCCCCGAGCCTCGTCATCACGTACTTGGTTAGTATCAAGGCGCCGGAGACGCTCAGGGCCCGGTTCGACTCCAAGAACAGCGTCCCGCACAGCAGGGAGAGCGCACCCAGGGCGAAGAGCCAAAGCCAGAACCCGGCCATGGCGTGCCCGTGGACTGTGAGATCAAGGGTCTCCCCGATGCTCTGGGTGTCCACTACCGCGAGGACGTATACGAACGCGGTGTAGAGGAGGTTGTACGCTAGGTAGACCATGAACTTCTCCAGGAGGTACCTCCACCTTGGGATGGGGTAGCTCAGGGTCACGTCTAGGGTCTTTTTGTCCACCTCGGATGTGACGATTCTGGTGGGGATGAGTATCGCGAGGAACACTGGCCCACTCCATGGTCATCCCCACGTACATGTAGAAGGCCCCCTGCCAGGTGGTGAGATCTATGACTCCCAGCGGTCCAAGGAGGGCCTGATAAATGGGGCTGTCCAAGAGCTGTGCGAAGCACGCCGCCTGATCCTTGAGCTGGGGCCAGATGTTAGTCATCAGGGGGACGATCATCGAGACGAAGAAGGGGTTAATCTCCGCCGCATCACGAAGTGGAGGGCTATTCCCAGTATCAACCCAATGATTGTTGTCTCCAACGGAAAACCCGGGATGCCTCCTCCCCCCGAGGACTCTTCGGTTTCTATTTCAGGTTCGATTACCGAGAGATCAAGGGATCGGCTCCTTGAGGCATGATGGCCGGGGTCCCCACCCCAAGACGTCTCTACGCTCCAAGATCCAACCGCTGAGGGCTCGTAGTAATCTCTGTAGCTACCATCGGCCTCTGTAAGTACATGCCTCACGAGGGATGAGCCGTCTGGCTTAGTGTAGGTCAATGTGACGTTTGCTCCGGAGACGGATGGCTCGATTAAACCAGAGACTGTCGATGGGTCTCCCAGTAATACCGTAGTTGATGAAAGGGAACAGGAGATGGTCGTCTCAAGTATTCTCCAATCCCACCACTCCCCTACGAAATATATCTTGGAGTCATCTGGGGAGAAGAGGGGGCAGTGGGTCAGGAAGCCCTGAGGGAAGAGATCTGAGGTCAGGTCTCGGACATCGCCACCGTCGGAGTTCACCGTGTAGATGTCGTATCTCCCCTCGACGCCCATCGCGGACACCGAGTAGACTATCTTGTCCCCGGAGTTCGACCAGACAGCCAAACCCTGGGTCCATCCCGTATCTGAGAGGGCCATCTCTCCGGACCCGTCGATGTTGACGCAGTAGAGGTCGTAGTTCCCGTGGGGCGAGGCGTCGTCTACCATCCTCTCGAAGACGATCTTGCCGCCGTCGGGACTTATGCGAGGGTCATAGTCTCCGAAGGGAAGCACGGCGTTCCCCCATTCCCCGGTTCTCGGAGGGTCGGTCACCTGAACGGCACCCGAGCCGTCTTGGTTCATTATCCAGATCTGGAAGTTACGGGTGAAGGCGATCTTGTCCCCCCTCCAGTGGATGTCGGCGTCGTGGAAGCCGGAGTCGTAGAGCAGTTCCTCGTTCTCCCCGTCGGAGTCCATGACGTATATGTCCAAGGTCTCTTCTCTCCAGGTGAGGAACGCTATTCTGGAGCCGTCGGGGGACCACGCCGGGTAGACGTCCATGTGGTCGTTGTGGGTCAGCCTCCTGAAGCCGGTGCCATCCGCGCCGAGGGTGCATATCTCCTCGAACGTGTCGTCGTCCCCGTCGATCCTCTGGGAGAAGACGAAGGCGTCCAGAGCGTTGTTCAGCCTCAGGGTCGTGATCTTGCGGGAGCTCGTGTAGATGATATTAACCGTACCAGTGTCAGGTTCCAGATCGTAGATCCCCCATTTTTCCTGATACGGGATGACACACTCAGAGTTAGTAATGGCCACAGTTGTAAACAGGATAAATAGTGTTATGAGCGCGAAGATTTGTTTCAGAGGCACTTGGAGCACCATTTTATATTAAACAACAATTTTAGCCGTACGAGGCTAGTATTAAGGAATTCTTGTGTGTGAAAATAACACAACAAGGGTGGTGTTGCGGGTGTTCCGGCAGATGAAAAACAGAGTCGAGACTAGCCAAGCTCCTCCCTGAGGCTCTTCCGGACCTCGTCCTCCAAGGGCCCCTCGTCGTCGATCATGCTGTGGAATGTCCTGAACACCATCTCCAGCTTCCTCCAGTCCGGGACGTATGCCCTGCTGAACCATAGGCGGACGCTGTCCACGTCGTGGTCCTCCAGCTCCCACTTGTACTCTTCGGCCCTCTCCTCGGAGACGACGTGGGCGGAGCCGTAGGGCCCCTCGTGCTCGGGCGCCTCTAGGAGCATTATGCCGTCGGCGCCGTAGGCGAAGGCGTTGAGCAGGTGTTCCAGCTTGAGCCTTGCCAGCGAGGGTAACGGGATTATCCTGATACTGCTGGGATACGTTAGTCGGGCCAATCCGGCGAGATCCACGGCGGTGTACGCCACCTCCCTCTCCACGAAGGCCAGGATCTTGATCTCCGCCTCGGAGGACTCCAGCGCCCCCCGGATCTGGGCCTTCAGCTGGGCGTCGGAGAGCCCCTGCTGGTCCAGGGCGTCCTGAGGGCACGCAGGTATGCAGGCCCCGCATCCAGTGCACATGATCTCGTTTATCACAGGCTTCCCCTCGACCAGGGTGATGGCCGACGCGGGGCAGGCACCGACGCAGTCACCGCATCCGTCGCAGAGCTCAGGGGCCGCTAGGAACGCCTTGTTGGGCTCTAAGACCCTCTCGGCGGAAAGGAAGTTGACGGCCTTCATGGCTGCCCCTTCAGCTTCCGCCGTCGTCGACTGGATGTCCTTCGGGCCCATGACGGCCCCAGCCGCGAACACGCCGTCCCTCTTGGTGGCCAGGGGGTCGAGCTTCGGGTGGCTCTCCAGGACGAACTGGTCCTCGTCCACGGGCACCCGGAGCATCTCCGCGAGCTTCAGGGTGTCCTCGGCGGTGACGATGGGCGGGCAGAGGACCACCAGGTCGACGGGGTTCTCCACCATCCGGTTGATCATCATGTCCTCCCCACGGACCAGCACCTGCCCCCCCTGGGGGACGATCTCGGTGACCTTCCCCTTGACGAACATGGCGCCCTTGTCCTGGGTGGTCGCGTAGAACTCCTCGTAGCGGCGGCCCGGGGCCCGGATGTCGATGTAGTGAATCCAGACGTCCACGCCCCGGTCCCTGAGGAGCTGCGTCTGCTTCAGCGCGTAGAGGCAGCAGACCCGGCTGCAGTGAGCCTTGCCTACCTCGGTGTCCCTAGACCCCGCGCAGAGGACGTAGGCGACGCTCTCCGCCTCCCTCCCAGTCTCGGGGACGATGAGCCGGCTGCCCGTGGGCCCGTTCACGTCGAGGATGCGCTCCATCTCGAGGCTGGTGACCACGTTCGGGTACTTCCCGTATCCATAGTTGGCCAGGCTGCCGATGTCGTAGAGCTCGAAGCCGGTAGCCATTATGATGGCGCCCACGTTAAGCTCGATCTCTTTCCCTGGGTCTT
>JAUVHT010000001.1 GCA_030593155.1 Candidatus Bathyarchaeota archaeon | reverse complement strand
GACGGATACGCCGACGAGTCCGTCATTCCCCTCATCCAGTCCAGGGTGCCCATCACCTCCATCCAACACGTGGTGGTGAAGCACAGCGAGCGCATCGAGGAGACCTGGGCGGTGATCTTCCGATACCTCAGACAGATGGTCGAAGACCCCTACTACTCCCGGGTGACCCTGGGGGTGCCTGGTATAATGCTCATCATCGTGGGCATCCTCCTAGTCTTCAACCAGCTCCAGAACGCCGGCATGATCCTCACCTTCGTCATGGGCTTCGTCCTCCTCATAAAGGGATTCGGGTGGGAACATAAGCTCGACATACTAAAGCTGAGGTTGCCACCACCAGAGCGCCAGCTGACATTAACATCCTTCAGCTTCGGTTTCATCCTATTCTTGATTGGCTGTGTAAGGGGGATCATTAACGCGCCCAAACACCTAGAATTAGTAGTCCCCCAACCTTGGTGGAACGACATCTCATGGTTGCTCCAGAATCTAACCAGCCTCACCGGCCACTTCCTCCTCGAGGCCATCGATCTCATCATCATCGGAGTGATGGTCTCCCTCGTAGGCGGCGTGGCGGCAAACTACATGAAGAAGGACACCAAGCTATGGCAGAACGTGGTAGGCATGATAGTGACCTTCTGGCTGTGGTTCATCGCCAAAGAGTCAGCCCGGGTCCTCATCGAACCGGAGAAGACCCTCACCCTCTGGTCCCCCCTGGTCTTCTTCACCCTAGCTGGGGTAGTGACCACCATCGCCTCGATCTTCGTGATCTACCGCTCAGACAAGGACATCCCCTTCAGATGAACAAGATTACACTTAATACAAGTTAATTGATACAGCAGAGTTTTATCCACCCGATCGCACAATACTCCGAAGGTTACAAGATATGCTTCGAGGCCTGCTGTCCGCGATCGGAGTCTACAAGATCTACCGCAGCTGGCTCCGCAGCCAGATCGAACGAGAAAGGCTCCCAGATCACATCGGGGTCATCCTCGACGGGAACCGGCGATGGGCCTCGGCGAGGGAGATGATCCCATGGCAGGGTCACAGGGAAGGCGCCGAGAAAGTCAGAGATTTCCTCAAATGGTGCCTCGACCTGGGCATAAAGACCATCACCATATACGCTTTTTCAACAGAGAACTTTAACAGAGTCGACAGGGAGGTCGAGGAGCTCATGAAGATATACGAGGAAAACCTGACTGAACTCCTCAACTCTGAAGTCATCCACGAAAACAGGGTCAGCGTCCGGGCTATAGGCAGGATAAACCTCCTCCCCGAAAAGATCAGGAAACTCATCGGAGAGGTCGAAGAGGCCACGAAGGATTACGACAAGTTCTACCTTAACATCGCTTTGGCGTACGGGGGTAGGGCAGAGATCGTGGACGCCGCCAAGGAGATCGCAGTCAAGGTAAAGGAGGGCGTATTAAGCCCAGATGAAATCAACGAAGACCTCATCGGAGACCACCTCTACACATCGTACCTCCCCCACCCAGATCCAGACCTCATAATCAGGACTTCTGGGGTGGCCCGCCTAAGCAACTTCCTGATCTGGCAGTCAGCCTATAGCGAACTCTTTCTCATCGACGTATACTGGCCCGACTTCAGGGAGATAGACCTGGAACGGGCCATCAGGAGCTTCCAGAACCGCCACAGAAGATACGGGAAATAGATGGGCCTCAGACGCGCATCGCGTCAAGGTCCCTGTCGAACTTCGTCAGCCTCTCAGGACCAGAGGGAGTGACCAGCACCGTATCCTCGATCCTCACACCCCCAAATCCCTTCAGGTAGATACCTGGCTCGTTTGACACAACGTTTCCCACCTGAAGGATGTCTTCGCTCCTCTTACTCAAGGAGGGAGGTTCATGAACCTCGAGGCCAACGCCATGTCCCAAGCCATGGATGAAGGCATCTCCGTATCCCGCCTTCTCGATGACATCCCTGGCGATCCTGTCGACATCGATCCCTGCCGCCCCTCTCCTTATTTCTGGGAGGGCCGCTTTGTTCGCCTCGAGAACAGTCTCGTAGATCGCCCTCTGCTTCTCCGTTGGGGAGCCCACAACGAAAGTTCTCGTGTTATCCGATCTATACCCGTGATATGTTGCCCCCATGTCGATCTTGACAAAGTCTCCTCTCCCGATCTTCCTGTCTGAGACCCCTGCGTGGGGGTAGGCCGATCGGGGGCCAGAAGCCACGATGAAGGGAAACGCATGATCTTCCGCGCCCTCTTTCAGCATTGCGTAGGCCGCCTCAGCCGCTACCTCGTGTTCTCTGATTCCGGCCTTGAGGCAACTCCTTATGGCCTCCATCCCAATGTCGGAGAGCTCCCCCGCCTTCCTCATCAGCTCCTGCTCCTTCGTATCCTTCACCTTCCGCATCTCCCAGACGAGTTCCGGCTTCTCCACAAGCTCGACGTCACCCAATTTTTCTCCTAGTTCTCGATACTGCCCAAGGGATAGTTCGTCGAATCCTATCTTTTCGAGATGTAGCTCGTTCAGAACGGAGGTGATCTGGTCCATCATTGTCTGTTTGGTATATGATCTGATCTCGTATCCTTCCGCTTGGTCCTGAGCGATGGAGAGGTCGAGTCGCGACACAAGGAGTACTGGATCACATTCGGAGGAGACTATCAGTATGCCTCCGCTTATCGTCCCCGCATAGTAGATGATGTTGGGTCCTCTCGTCACGAGATATGCGTCGAGGTCGGCTTCCTCAAGTGACTTTGCAAGAGTTTTATTTCTCATCGTTAGACACTGATCAGTTGCTGAGGAACTAGTTAAAACATAGTCGAATGGCTGCAATTCAGCTCTACCTGAAGATTCGTACGAGTTCGATGGTTTTCGCGTATTATAATCCCTTCATAATACGCCGTAATACCCCGTTCGGGGATTATGTTCGCGAGCGGCAGTTTTGAATTGTTTAAAGGAATATTGAAATTCACTAAGGGGCGTCCAGTCAGATTTAGTCATCCAAAATAAGGGACGGTAGGTGGCCTCATCTCGAAGGGGAGTGACTAGAAGTGGTGTACATTAAGAGGATCTCGTTCAGAAATTTCAAATCTTTCAGTGGGAATGTGAAGCTGGAGTTCCAGCAGGGCTTCAACGTCATCACCGGCCCCAATGGGAGCGGGAAGAGCAACATCATAGACGCAGTACAGTTCGTCTTCGGGGAGCTCGGCTCCAAGCGGATGAGAGTCCCCGACCTCTCGGGCCTCATCTTCGACGGCGCGGGGGAGGACGGCTCCAAGCCCCAGTATTCGCAGGTCACAATATACTTCGACAACAAGGATCGGGGTCTAGCCATCGACAGGAAGACTGTGAGCGTCGGCCGGAGGGTAGATCGCCAGGGGAAGAGCAAGTACTCATTGAACGGGAAGAGGACCTCGAGGCGGGCGCTCCTCAATCTTCTGGTGATGGCAGGCATATCCCCCGGAGGCTACAATATGGTCCTCCAGGGAACCGCCACCAGGCTGAGCGACCTTACACCTTCGGAGCGTATGAACGCCCTCGAGGACCTCGTCGGCATCACGGAGTACGACGAGAAGAAGGCCGAGGCCAAGGTGCGGCTCACGGAGGCCGAGCGCAGGATCGAGGTGGCCTCGGCGAAGGGCGACGAAGTGAGGCGAAGGGTGAATAAACTCGAGCTGGAGAGGAACGACGCCCTCCGCTATAATCTCATTGTCGGGGAAGAACGTAAGCTTGAGGCTTACAAGCTCTCGGAACAGGTCCACCAGTTGGAGCTGAAGATCGAGAATATAAGGAAAGGGATCTCGGAGAGCGAGAAGGAGATCGGGAAGATCGAGGCAGAAAAGGAGGCATTGACCGAGGAGAAGGAGGTGGCCCTAGAACGCCAAGAGGAGTTCAACAAGGAGGCGACCGAGAAGGGCAACACGCAGCTTCCCCTCCTCAAATCCGACCTCGTCGGGAAGAGGACGTTCAAGAGGTCTCTGGAATCTAGGCTTAGGGAGATCGATCAGAGGAAGATCTCCATCGAGAAGAACATCGAGATAAAGCTCGCCGGGATCGAGAGGTCCAAGGAGGAGAAGGAGGAGAAGAGGCAGGAACTCCTCCAACTCGTCAAGAATGAGAGACAGGTCAGCGGCGAGATCAAGGCCAAGGAAGCTAAGCTCCAAAAGCTATCCGAGGAGATCAGCACCCAGAAGGAGACCGCCGAGAACAACCAGATAAGGATCGAGCAGCTGACTGAGGATCTAGTCCCCATGCAGGAGAGCCTCAGCGGCCTCGAGATCGAGATCAACAGGCACCTCGTCAGCTCTAACTCACTTCAAGCGAAGCTTGACGATCTGGAGAGAAAGAAGAAAGAGACCTTCAAGTCGATGGCCTCCTTGGAGGGAAAGATCGAGGATTACGAGACCCTGAAGGTCAATGAGGCTGAGAAGCTCGAGGAGATGCTTGAGACTGTCGAGGATCAGGTGAAAAGGCAGAAGGGCATCAGAGACACCATCAGAGGCGCCAACAAACTGGCCAAGAACGCCGAACTTACCATCACTCAGTTCATGGCCAAACGAGACCTCTGGAAGAACATCGTCACCGAGGAGAAAGCCATCGCCCGGATAAGGGAGATGGGGGAGGCGGGAGCCCTAAAAGGATACCATGGCCCCCTCCGTTCCCTCGTAAAGATCGACCTCAAGTATCAGAGGGCGGCGAACACCGCGGCGAGCGGCTGGCACAACGCCATCATCGTGGACGGCATCGAGACCGCCCTCGAATGCGTGGAGAGGCTCAAGAAGAACAAGCTGGGAATGACCAGGTTCATCCCGCTTCAAGACATAAATCCGCCCGAACCCATCACCGGGATCGAAGGCTCGGGCGTGGTCGGATACCTCCCGGATATCATTCATTATGACGATGTGTATGGACCCGCCGTACGCCTCATATGGGGAGACACCTTCGTCGTCGAGGATAGATCTACCGCCGTCGACTTGGCCCGCAGGGGTTACAGGACGGTCACCCTCGCGGGGGACCTGTTCGAGCCTGACGGGGGGGTTTTAGGGGGACATTGGCGGCGACCCCCTGACTTTTCCAAGCTCATCCCCAGCGATGAGTCGATGACGGAGCTATCGACGACCATCAAGGCCCTCAGGAGCCGCCTCTCCAAGAGGATGTCTGACCTGAAGAAGTCCGGGGGCAGCCTCAGGGATTTCACTGGCTACATGGATCACTTCAACAAGAACATCGACGGGATAGACCAGCAGATCAAGGAGACCCGGGAGACCATCCTTCGGCTGGAGAAGAACATCACCACGATAGACGGCAACTCGGCGAAGATCGCCGAGGAGAAGGAGAGGGAGCTGAGCCTCGTCGCCACCCTCCAGGAGAGGAAGGAGAGAACTCTCCAGGAGATCGATCGGGCGAAGGCCGAGATCGTCCAGCTCAAGGAGGTCTCACCCTCAGACGTGGCCGGTCTTGAGAGGACATACGACACCATTCTGCGAGAGATCACGGAACTGCGAAGTGTTAGGTCTCAGTTCCGCACAGACATCTCCGTCCAGACGAACCTCATCGACAGGTATCTGGAGGTGAAGACCTCGGACTCCGAAGGTCTGATCGAGGAATGGCGGAGAGAGTTAGAAGGCCTGGAAGATTCACGTGCGGAGACCTCAGCACGGTTGGAAGAGGAGAACTCGGAGCTCGAGGAGCTTCAGAAGATGCTAGACAGTGTGACCTCGGAAGTCGAGGCGACCAGCCGCATCCTCGGGCAACACCGCCGTGAAGTCTCAAAGCTGGAGAGGCAGATGGAGAGGCTGGACCAGAGGAGGACCAACATCGAGAGGCGGACGATGACCCTCACCGTGGAGGCCGAGAAGTTCAGGCTCCAGGCCGAGCAGAGGTTCAATGAGCTGGCCAGGCTGGGCTTCGGAGACATGATCCCGCTGGAGGGCGTCGACCTGGCCAAGGTTGAGAGGGTCCTCCAGAGGATCCGCTATGAGAAGCGATCCCTAGGCATGATCAACCAGCTCGCCATCCAAGCCTACGAGGAGGACTCCTACAACTACAAAATGCTCAGCGTCCGCATCAACGAGCTAGAGGAGGAGAAGGGCTCCATCCTCAATTTCATCGAAGAAGTTGAGAGGGAAAAGACCGCGCACTTCATGCACACTTACAACGAAATCTGTGAGAACTTCTCCAGTCTCTTCGAGAAGCTCACTGGAGGCGGGGATGGCCGACTGGAGCTCCAGAAGCCTGAGAGCCCCTTCTCAGGGGGTGTCGACCTCTACATCCAGTTCCCAGGGAAGCCCATGAGGCTCGCGGGCGGGACCAGCGGTGGAGAGCGATCCGTGGCGGCCATAGCTTACCTCCTAGCCATCCAAAAGTTCCTGAAAGCTCCGTTCTACCTCTTTGACGAGATAGACGCCCACCTAGACGACCTGAACACGGCCCGCCTCGCCGAAGTTCTCAAGGAGAACGCCATGGAGGCCCAATTCCTCGTGGTGAGCCTCAAGGACATAATAGTCCACAACGCCGACAAGATCTACGGCGTCTTCGCCCAGCAGGGACGCAGCCGAGTCGTAGCCCTGCCCCTGAAGTTGGAGGTGCCGGTTTAGAGTGGTCAAGAAGCCATACTACCTGAGGGAGCCCTGGGACCTCCTGTTCAAAGACAGGAAGATGGACAGGCTCTCTCCCTGGAGCATCGACCTGGTCCACATCCTCACCACCCTGCTGGAGGAGATGAACAAGGTCGGCATCGACTTCAGGATAGCGGGCACTGCCATCAACTCCTCCGTCATAATCTACCAGAAAAAGGCGGAGCTACTTCTCAAGATGGAGGAGCCCCCCAAGCCACCCCAGGCTAGGCCGGACGTCTACATTCCCCCTCCCCTGAACCTACCCTTCAGATTCGAGTTCACGACTACCAGCGTCTCCGATCTGATCACTGCCCTGGAGAAGGCCCTCACGGAGGAGAGAAGGAGGTCGATCAGGGTCCCGGTCCTACCCGTGCCCATCCCTGATTTCCTGAAGGCCGATACCTACCTCCTCGAAGTCGAGAAGAGGGCCGAAGATCTCTTCCAGCGCCTCGTAGGGATGGGAGGAGGCCCCTTCAGCTTCTTCGATCTCATCGAAGAACCGAGCCTGCTGGAGGTGGTCCGGGTCTTCATGATGCTCCTGTTCCTGGCTCAGAATGACAAGATCAACCTCTATCAGGACGAGGAGGAGACGGACATCAAGGTAGAAGTAAAAGAGTTTGTAGAAGATGAGTGACCCAAGGAACATGCAGCGTCTGGCGATGCTAGAGGCGGCCCTCTACTCGGCCGGACGACCCCTGAACATGGAGAGCCTCAAACTAGTCGTCAGGACGAAGTCCAACAAGGTAATCCTGCGGCTGATTCGGGAGCTTTCCCTCAGGTACGAGGCTCGCCGGAGCGCCCTGGAGGTCAAAATCCTCCCCGGCAACCGCGCAGTCATGAGGCTCAAGCGGAGATACGACACGACGGTGAAGAGGTTCACCACAAGGCCCCTGCTCACCATAGGCCCCCTGAAGACCCTGTCCTACATCGCCTATCACCAGCCAGTGTTGCAGTCCCAGGTGATCGATGACAGGGGGAACCACGTCTACGCGCACCTGAGGCGGATGGAGGAGATGGGCCTCATCACCCGGGAGAGGCTGAACGGTAGGGGCAGCATCGTCGAGACCACCGCTTACTTCTCGGACTACTTCGGGTTCGGCCACGACCCCCAGAAGTCTAAGATCCAGCTCAGGCAGATGTTCAACCAGCTGAAGATACACAAGCTGGACAACGGCGAGGATAAGAACGCGACGACAGAAGTCCTGGACATAGCCTTCGCAAGCGGGCCCCTAGCAGACTCTGGGGATAGGCTCCCCTAGGGGCTTCCGCAGGACTCGTGTGCCGCCAATCAATGTCCTCAGCAGGACATACCCGGGCCTATTCGCCTGTACCTCCCCTATTATCTCCGCACCCTCCCCGTACATCGTATTCCTTACGGCCTCGAGGACACTCTCTGCTCCGTAGGCTCCGACACACATCACCGCCCTCCCCTCGCACGTGACTTCAAAGGGATCAAGCCCCAACATCTCCGAGGCCACCATGACACTGTCCTTAATGGGCACCCTTTCCTGGTCTAGCCAGATGCTCGCTCCCGACTTCGCAGCTATGTCGTTCAAAGCCGATGACAGCCCTCCCCTTGTGGGATCCTTCATAGCATGGACGTCACCCGCCCCCAATGCGGCTTCCACCGTCGCCCAGATGGGTGCGACATCCGACTGCAGCTGGGTCTCGAAGGAAAGGCCTTCCCTCGCCGACATCAGGGCGATACCGTGGTCTCCGATCGAGCCGGTTACCAGAACTTTATCTCCCGGTTTGGCGCCGCTGTCGAGTATCCTCTCCCCCTCAAGAATGCCAATACCGCAGGTCGCGATCACCGCCCCGTCGAGGTGGCCTTTCGGCATCACCTTGAAGTCCCCTCCGATGACCGCCACATCAGCCTCTTTCGCCGTAGCATCCATAGATGCGACCAGCCGCTGGAGATCCTCTATCCTGTAGCCTTCCTCCACCACAATGGAGTCGAGAACCGCGATGGGCCGGGCGCCCATGACCGAGATGTCATTGATGGCCCCAGAGATCGCTAATCGTCCAAGATCTCCCCCTGGGAAGAAAATGGGTTCGACGGTATGCCCGTCCATGGTCACGACGACCTCTCTTCCACCTACTCTGAGGGAGGCCCCATCGTCAAGAGCATCTAAGCCAACGCCTTCCATAGCCTGCCGCCTGCTGAACCCGCCTATGAATAGCCTTTTCAGGAGAGCTTCCATCACGGAACCCCCCGCCCCGTGGGCCAGCTTCACCACATCGTCGCTCTCAGAGGTCATGTACTGATCGCCTCTGTTTGAGGCAACGGAGGATTTAAGTTGGATCTGGATGACTGGGTACAAATCCTCCACAGGGGCAACGTTTCTGATGAGACCATACTTTTTTTATACCTCTGTCCTGTCTAAAGGCTACAGAAATTAGAGTATTTACCCCCATGACACGAGGATGATGAGATGGCCTGGCACGGCGGATTGAAGAAGAGGAAAAAGACTGGCGGTAAAAAGAGGGCTTACAGGTCGAAAAGGCTGCACGAGCAGGGGAATCCCCCCATGGAAACCTCCCTCAACGAGGCCGCGAGAAAGATAGAGTCAGGCAGGAGTGGCCTCAAGAAAGTGAAACTCGTATCCGAGAATTATGTGAATGTCTCTGACCCCTCCACCGGCCAAACGGAGCGGCGGGAGATCCTCGACGTGGTGGAGAACCCAGCCAACATAGACTACAACAGGAGAGGGGTGATCACCAAGGGCGCGATTATCCGTACTGAGAAGGGGTTGGCCAGGATAGTCTCGAGGCCAGGCCAGGATGGCGTCCTCAACGCCCTGGTGTACGAAGAATAGTAAATACTCTCTTCCGATTAGCATTTTAAGGATTCAAACCGATCTACGTGAGAGGAGATGGGGTTGAGGATCAAGGATAAAATCGTTCTCTGGCCTGCGTACTTCGACACCGATCACTCCTGGAGGCATGGGAGACGGATCTCGAAAAGGCTGGCCCTCCGAGGTGTTAAATCTGAGGAGATCTCAAAGGCTGCCGAAGACCTTGGTCTGAACCCGGTCCTGAAGTCTGGTATGGCTTTTCCCAAACACCCCTGGCGGAGGACGGGGTGTGTGCTGGTTGATATAAGGGATTCGAAGTCTGAAGTGTTGAAGGAATTGGCTCGCAGGATACGAGCCAACAGAGCCTCGAACTAGTTTATACTTGCCTAGCACTGATAAATAGTTATAAGGGTGATTACTTTTCATTCCATAGTCCGAAGGGGTTCTATGAAGTCTAAGAATCGGGTTGGTACATCGTCTCATATATCAAGCAGCAGCGGCAACCTGATCCTCAGAGCAGAACACCAAGTAAAGATAGGCGAAGCCATCGCAGACTCCAGAGGAAAGCAGATAGGCCATGTTTTTGACGTCTTCGGCCCCGTGGAAGCCCCCTTCATAGCGGTGAAAACCAGGATGAAAAACCCTGAGAAACTCATCGGGGAGGAACTCTTCCTAGGTAAAAAGAAACGCTAGTGAAGCCATCGTGATGAAAACGGAGAAGGTTACACGCTGTCAAGAGTGCAGCAACGAGGATTTAATCAAAGACTACGAGGCCGAGAAGCTAGTGTGTGAGAGCTGCGGGTTCGTGATCTCCTCGACGCTTTTCGAGTACGGCCCCGAGTAGAGAGCCTTCGACGAGGAGCAGAGGGAAAAGCGAGCCCGGATTGGGGCGCCCTCCACGTGGACCATCAACGACAAGGGCCTGTCCACAACTATCGACTGGCACGACAGGGATGTGTACGGTAGGAAGCTAGCGCCGGATCAGAAGGCCAGGGTCTACAGGCGCGCGCTGGGGGATAGGGAAGAAACTGGCTGACTACGGTTTCTCCCGTTCTAGAGCCGGACAATAAGAAGAGTGGCTATCTCTCCTTTTTCCCTTGGATGAAGTCCTCAACCCAGTTCCTTGCGATGTCGTCGCTCACCTGGGTAGGGGGATGCTTGAAGGCATAGGAAGAGATGCTCGTCAGGGGGCCGGATACTTCCCTGTCTAGGGCAAGTTTAACGGCCCGTATGACGTCGATGACCACGCCGGCGCTGTTGGGTGAGTCGTTGACCACGAGCTTGGCGTCGACGGTGATGGGGAGATCGCCGAAGCCCTGGCCGTTCACCCTGATATAGCAGATCTTGTGATCCTCCAGGAAGGGGACATAGTCGGAGGGGCCTATTCTGGTGGGAACGTCGTAGGGGATGAGACTGGTCACGGCCTCCGTCTTGCTGATCCGCTTGGTTCTGAGGCGGCTCTCCACGGTCATGTTCAGAAAGTCGGTGTTGCCGCCTATGTTCAGCTGGTACGTTGAATCAATGTGGACACCCCTGTCGTAGAAGAGCTCGGCCATTACCCTGTGGAGGATTGTGGCCCCTACCTGGCTCTTGATATCGTCTCCGGCGACAGGGAGCCCAGTTTTACGGAATTTTTCGCCCCACTCGGGGACCGAGGCGATGAACTCTGGGATGCAGTTCACAAAGGCACAACCGGCGTCAAGGGCGGCCTGGGCATAGATCTCCGTGCCCTTGGCGCTGCCCACGGGGAGGTAGTTTATCAGCATGTCTGCACCACACTCCTTCAAAGTTTCAGTGACGTCGATGGCCTCGTGGTTTTCGTCCAGATGGAAGGGCTCCATCATGTGAGGGGCGACTCCGTCCGATACTGGGCCAGGGAGGACCTTTACGCCCGCGTGGGGGACATCTGCAAATTTGACGCAGAGGTTGGGATCAGCGAATATAGCCTCGGAGATGTCCTTGCCGATCTTGAGGCTGTTGACCTCGAAGGCGGCGACGAACTCTATGTCCTCGATGTAGTAGCCGCCGAAGTTGATGTGCATGAGGCCCGGGATCTCCCCCTCCTTCTGGTCCCTGTAGAACTCCACTCCCTGGATGAGGGCTGAGGCGCAGCCCCCTAGACCCGCGATGGCGACCCGTATATTGGCCAATTCGATACCTTCGTTGAACGCTCTGTTAGGTTGTCCTTTGTTCTATTAAATATGTTTCAAGGCCTAGATTGATCTCAGGGTGAGAATGAATCCTCCACCCCTTGGGTGAACCTCCGTGGATAAACATGTTGTTCTAGATTATTCTACTAAAGTCCAAGAAATGCGTCAAAACGTGGCATGTACATATGCCTATTTTCATGCCTCATCTATGGGGGCGTAGCACTTCTTGCCATCCTCGGATCTTACCATTTTGATCTGGTCTTTCTGGAATAGGGATCTCAGCAGCTTGAAAGTTCTCTTCTCCTTTAGCTCCATCGTCTCAGAAATTTCCTGCAAGCTCATGGGCTGCTCAGCGAGGTGTGCCAAGATCTGCTTCTTCAACTTTGCTGACATTGTGATTCACAGAATATGAAGTGATAGGAAGCTAAATAATTTGATGTATCCGTGTTTCGTCTTTTAATATAAGATGGAGCGTTTCAGGTCAAATGGGGGGAGGTACATTGTGTATAACCACGTCAATAATTTAACTTTCCCATTATTGGATTTGCGATGGCCAAGTTAATGGAGGAATGTATTAAAGGCTTTTTTTTCGTCGGATCATAGAACTGGTTCGATTCAATAAGGGAATTCTGGAGCCCATTATTTCGGAAGGGCCCCTATGCTGAGACTGTATAGGATCATCCCCCAGTAGAACACCGTCCCGATAAGGAGCCATATGGTCTGGTACCATTTTGGCCTTAGCTCTTTGGGCAGGATTCTGTTGTTCACGTAGGCTAACAGCGGGCAGTAGAAGGCCATGGCGAAGGCAGCCAGCCAGGTCCCCATCGTGAGCAGAACCAGAGGCTTCTTTGCTATGAAGAAGGCGGCACAGGCGGGTATGAGAGTACCATACAAGAAAATGTAGTACCATTTGCTGAGGTGGATCTTCCTCGCTGCCGGGACGTTATAGTAGAGGATGTCGGCCTGCCCCCGGGCGTAGCCGTCGTATACGCCGAAGCCCGTGTTCCATATCTGTACGAAGGCGACGAGGAAGAACATCTTTGCGGCGAGGGGACCGAGGTATTGGCTGAAGACTTCGCCCATGCCAGTGATTATCGCTAGGGACTTCCCCGTCCTCTCCAGCTCGATGAGGTTCGGGTCGATGCTCAGCGCCCCCAGCTGTAACAGTACGTAGAAAAAGGTCAGGATAATGCTCATAGCATAGAATAGAATCCTTGCATCGAAGTCGCCATATTTTCTCCAACCACGCCATTTCTCCAATTCTTCAGGATCTTTCGCGTCGAAGGTGTACCCCGCTTCTGGGACCGTCTCCTCCTTGCCGAAGAGCCCGGTGATCCTCCCCACGTACTTCCCCATCCCCACTCCGTTGTCCCGGCACCAGAGGGTGTACCAGATCTGCTGCATGCCGGAGGGACCGGCGTAGGCTATGGAGCCCACGACGAAGGGCATGAACATCTTCGAGCTCATCTCCGGGACCCAGTATCCGAAGCTTACGAAGCCCTTCAGGACGGCTATGACCCGTTCAGGCGTGGCGACCATCAGAGCGACGATGATGACAAGAACGCTGCTGACGATGATCGCAATGGCCATGACCTTCTCGATGATATCGTAGACCACCGGGCTGATCGTGAGCAGGATGAGGATGGCGGCGACGCCCAGGACCGCGAAGATCTGCCAGCTCGCATCCCCGAAGGGCTCACCCATTGCTGTGCTGAGTATCTGCCCGGCGGTCCCGATCCACCCTGGCCAGAAGTATATGATGGGGGCGCTGAAGAAGAAGAGCCAGGAGAAGATCTTGTTGTAGCCGATGCGAGAGGTGGCCTGGAAGAAGCTCTCCCCGGTGGCCGTGACCCATCTGAACATCTCCTTCTGGACGAAGTACTGGATGGTGAAGCCTACAAGGGCGAGCCAGAGGACGCCGGGCCCCCACATGAGGGCCATACGGGGCCACATGATCATCTCCCCCATCCCGATGCCCATAGCGGCCAAGATGATGCCCGGTCCAAGAATGTGGAACGCCCTGGGTGGTTTAGGCAACTTTCCAAGCCTCAGCGGAGGCCCTTCCCCCATCTCGACGACTTCGTCATCTCGCCCTTTTTCGGACATGTTCAATAAGAGAGGAGGGAATACGTTTTAAGCCTTATCTTTCACCCAGCGGAAACAATCCTAACGATTGATGGTTTGCTCTCACATCGGGAGCGCAGTGAAGCCGGTTATTCTTTTTATATATCCGGAGAGATCAATGCTGAGAAAAATTGGCGGAAAGGTTCATCGAGAAGCGACTCGCGGCGATGAAGGCCAGATCCCATGCGAGGGTCGTGGCCATGGCTAGGGGAATGGAGGGTGTGATCAACCTCGCCGGAGGAGATCCAGATTTCGACACCCCCGTGCACATCACCGACGCTGTGGTCAAGGCGCTGGGGGAAGGGAAGACCCATTACCCGCCCACCCATGGCCTTCCGGCCCTGAGGGAAGCCCTGGTGGATTATTATGGGAAGTACGGGGTTGAGTGGGATAGTTCGGAGGTCATCGTCACAGCGGGTAGCGGCGTCTCCTTGTTCGTATCCATGGCGGGCACCGTCAACCCTGGGGAGGAGGTCGTCGTCCTCGAACCCTACTTCATGGCCTACTCCAACCTCGTCGAATACCTTGGGGCGAGAGAGGTGGGGGTAGCCCTGGAAGAGGAAAACGGATACCGACTAGATGTCGAGGCTCTAAAGGAGAAAGTCACGCCGAAGACGAAGATGATCGTCATCTGTAACCCCAACAACCCCTCAGGCACGGTCTACACAAAGGATGAGCTGACCGGGATAGCCGAGGTGGCCCAGGACAACGATCTCCTGATCCTCTCGGACGAGGTCTACAACGAGTTCGTCTGGGACGGGCGGGAGCACGTCACCATAGCCTCCCTGCCCGGCATGAAGGAGAGAACCATAATCAGCAACAGCTTCTCCAAGACTTTCGCCATGACAGGCTGGCGTCTGGGATACGTCCTCGCGGACAAGCCCATCGCCACAAGACTGCAGAGGATCCCCGTCGGCTACAGGACCAACACCTTCGTCCAGATGGCCGCTGTTGAGGCCCTGAAGGGCCCCTGGGGGCCAGTGGAAAGGATGGCGGAGGAGTACGATCGGAGGAGGCGCTTCATGGTTCCTCGGCTGAACGAGATCGAAGGGATCAGCTGCCACATGCCGGAGGGAGCCTTCTACTTGTTCCCGAGCATCCGGGGGCTCGGCAGGGGGTCCGAGGAGTTCTGCGAGTCGCTGCTTGTGGAGAAGAAGATTCTGACCCGCCCGGGGACGGCCTTCGGTGTGAGCGGCGAGCACCATATGAGGTTACCCCTGATCAAGCCTGTAGAGATCCTGGGGAAGATCGCCGACGCCATCGGGGACCATGCAGGAAAAATGGTTTGATCCTTCCTAGGGTTCATTTCTCGCTTAGGGCCATCGACTTAATCTACCAAAAAAGGTAAGAAGGCCCGAGGGATTACAGAGGATATAATCTTGGGAGTGTTTGAATGCCCGTCTTAAGTGCTGATCAACTGAGAACTTTGGGAGCATCGATCTTCGCCAGCCTTGGGGCTCCGGAGGACGACGCGAGGTTTGTGGCGGATCTCCTTGTGGAGGCTAACCTCACAGGCTTCGACAGTCACGGGATGATCAGGCTCCCCATCTACGCCAGGGGCATCAAGATGGGGGCCGTAAAGCCCGGAGCCGAGGTGAGGATTGTCGATGAGACACCTTCCACGGCTGTGATCGACGGCGGCTGGAACTTTGGCCAGGTCGTGGCTAAGTATGCCATGAACGTGTGCATCGAGAAGGCGAGGAACGGCGTGGTTGGTCTGGTGACGGCCAGGAGCAGCCAGCACGCGGGCCGGCTGAACACGTACGCCGAGATGGCGATGACCCAGGATATGATCGGCATCGCGAGCGTCAACTCAGCCAGCTATGTTGCGCCTTTCGGGGGGAAGTCGAAGCAGCTGGGGACGAATCCTCTCTGCTTCGCCATACCTGCGGGGGAGGAGCCCCCGATGGTACTGGACATGGCCACCTCGGTCTGGGCCAGGGGGAAGATCATGGTCTACCTGGCCAGGGGGGAGGAGCTGCCTGAGGGTATATTCATGGATCCCGATGGAAACCCCACCACCGACCCCGGCTGGTACACCAAGGGCGGCGTCCTCCGCAACCTGGGCGGGGAGATCGCCGGCTACAAAGGCTTCGGCCTCTCCCTCCTCGTGGAGATCCTGACGGGAGCCCTGACCGAGGGTGGGGTCTCTAACAGCGAGGAGTACCGGTCCAGGCCCTTCTATGGGGGCAACGGGATATTCATGATGGCCATAGACGTGGGAAGGCTGACGGACTTGGACGTCTTCAAGGGGCGGGTGGATGACCTGCTGAGAAGCGTGAGGAACTCTCCGACGGCACCGGGCTATGATGAGATCTTAATCCCCGGGGAGCCTGAGAGGAGGAAGAAGGAGAAACGCCTCAGGGAGGGGATCTTCATCGAGGAAAGGACTTGGAACGACATCGCTGCCTTGGCCGAGGAGCTGAACGTAGAAATCCCAGTATGATTCTATAGGGAGGGGCGGTTCAATCGGAGCGCTCGATATCAGCGCTCCAAGACGAACTCCGGTCCGAGCGGCGTGAGGCCCTTGATTGTCTTTATCAGCATCTTCTCTCCCATCCTGCTCCCTATAATGAGGGTGTCCAAGGTATTGGCCAGCTTCTCTGCGTTGTCCAATCGTTGATGGTTCTCCGAGTGGATCCTCAGGAGGGGGTCTCCCTCGGCTACTTTGTCCCCCGTCTTTACGTGGAGAACCAAGCCGGCGCCTTTATTTCCTGGGGCGCCCGCCTCTCGTGCGATGTGGGCTAAGGCTCTGTTGTTAATCCAAAGGACCCTTCCTCCGCTCTTGGCCTCTACGTCGACTTGGTGTTCCCCCACTTCGAGGTCTTCGGATCGCACATCTGGGTCGCCTCCTTGGGTCTCCACGATCTCCTTCATCTTCTCTAGGGCTTTCCCCGTGGAGAGGAGGTCCAGAGCCTTCTCCAAGCCATCCTCCTCGCCCACCATCTCCAAGAGGGTCCCCGCCAGCCCCGTGGCTTTATCCACTAGGTCCGGGGGCCCCCTTCCCCTGAGGGCTTCGAGGGCCTCCCTCGCCTCCAATACGGGGCCGATTGCGTGGCCTATGGGTTGCCCCCCCTCCGTTAGTACGCACTCGATGCTCATGCCGAGGCGATTTCCCAGCTCTATGAAATTCATGGCCAGCTGCTCCGCTTGGTTATGTGTGGTGATCTTGGCGCCCAAGCCCACCGGTATGTCCACGACGATGTGGGTCGAACCCATGGCCTTCTTCTTACTCAAGATAGAAGGAAGCAGCAGGGGATCTATGGAGAGGGGGTACTCGACACGGATGAAGAGGTCGTCCGCGGGCGCGAGGTCCAAGGCTCCGCCCCAGACGATGCATGCGCCCACCTCCTCGACGACTTTCTCGATCTCGTCGAGCCTGAGATCGACGGGGCATAGCGATTCCATCCTGTCTGCGGTCCCTGCCGGTGATGTGATGGCTCTGGAGGAGGACTTTGGTATCGTGTAGCCTGCGGCGGCGATGATGGGGACGACGAGGAGGGTGGTCTTGTCTCCTGGTACGCCCCCGATGCTGTGCTTGTCGAGGATGACATCCCCCTTGAAATTGATGGTCCTGCCGGTCCCGATCATCGCCCGGGAGAGGGCTTCCACCTCCTCCATGCTCGTCCCGTAGATCTGGAGGGCGGTCACGAAGGCGGCAAGCTCGATGTCGCTCAGGTGTCGCTGGACCACGTCCTCCACGATCATCTCAAGCTTCCAGGGCGTCAGCCTCTCCCCCAGGATCTTCTCCCGTATGAAGCTGAGGGACTCGGGCCTCTTGGCCAGCCTCACGTTGACTTTGGCACCGTCGGAAAGGTCGAGTCTGGACTTCACCTCCCGGTAGACTCCGAGGCGTCCCTCCGGGAATTCGGAGGATATGTTGAGGATGGTCACCACTTCGGCATCTCCATAGCCTAGCATCAGCCTGTCGCTTGAGATGGCGCCGAGCCGCTCCGCGTCCCTCTTGCTCATAACCACTATGAGGTTACCGCCCGCCTCGATCTCAAGGTTCCTGACTAGAAGCTCCAGACCTCTCCACCCCAAGAATACATTAAGTATATTGGAAACAGAGGATAATAAGCTATCAGAGTAGGGTGAAGTCACAAACAAGGGGAAACTGGTAATGAGGTACATCGATTTCGTAGACCTCGACTACAAGCCACGGGAGGAGGATCTGATATGCACGTTTCACGTGGAGCCGACAGGTATCCCCCTGGATGTGGCCGCAGGAGGAGTGGCGGCGGAGAGCTCGATCGGCACTTGGACCGAGCTGACGACCGAGAAACCTTACATCAGGCGTCTACATGCGAAGGTCTTCAGCATCGATGGTAACGACGTAAAGATAGCATACCCCATTGAACTATTCGAGCAGGGTAACATGCCTAACATCCTCAGCAGCGTCGCTGGGAACGTCTTCGGTCTCGACGCCATAAGGCGCCTAAGGCTCAACGACATACATCTCCCAGAGAAGCTAGTTGATAGCTTCAAAGGGCCGAAATACGGAATCGGGGGTGTCCGCCATCTTCTAGGAGTAGAAAGTCGCCCCCTAGTGGGCACCATCATAAAGCCGAAGCTCGGGCTGAGGACTAGTGACCACGCTGAGGTCGCTTACAAGGCCTGGTTTGGCGGTTGCGACATCGTGAAGGACGATGAGAACCTGAGCAGTCAGGCCTTCAATACCTTCGAGGAGCGTGTTTCCAAGACCCTTGAGAAGAGGGATCGGGCCGAGAGCGAGACCGGTGAGAAGAAGGTCTATATGGTCAACGTGACGGCGGAGACCGAGGAGATGCTGAGGCGGGCCGAGTACGTCGAGGACCATGGGGGCAGGTATGTGATGGTGGACATCTTAACCTGCGGGTGGTCGGCGCTCCAGACCGTGAGGAACCATAGGTTTGATCTGATTCTCCACGCTCACAGGGCGGGTCACGCAGCGTTCACGAGGCTGGTGGACCACGGGATAAATATGAGGGTGATAGCCAAGGTGGCTAGGGTTATCGGGGTCGACCAGCTCCATGTGGGGACGGCCGTGGGTAAGATGTCCGAATCCAGGGAAGAGGTGGGGGAGAACATCGGTGCCCTCACGGAGCCCATGTATGGTTTGAAGAAGGTTCTCCCCGTGGCGTCAGGGGGCCTCCACCCCGGGCTCGTGCCTGGACTCGTGGATATTTTCGGAATGGACTTTGTCGTCCAGGCGGGAGGGGGGATCCACGGGCACCCCAAAGGGACTGTTGCCGGGGCCATGGCAGTGAGACAGGCTGTGAGCGCGGTCATCGAGGGAATAAAACTGGAGGAGTACGCCGATGAGCATGAAGAGCTGTCCTTGGCCCTCAGGACATGGTCAGCCGGTTGAGGCCTCGAGGATCCAGGGATAGCGTCTCCGTACTGCTTCCAGTATGGACTGGGGGGAGATGAGCCCCTCCTCGCAGATGATGCCGTGGATGTAGTCTCTGCGAACCACCTCGAAGGCGGGATTCCTTATCTTGAGGCCCTCCGGGGAGTTGGGCCAGATCTCGTCTGTGGGCCTCTCCTCGATGGCCTCGTAGTCGCCGTGGATGGTCTGGGGGTCGAACTTGAGGAGCTCCGTGGCGACGTAGAAGGGGGTGCGGGCTTCCTGGGCTGCGAGGGCGACCTGGCTGGTCCCTATCTTGTTTATCACGTTCCCTTCGGATGTGATGGCGTCCGCTCCTACGAGGACGAGGTCGGACTTGTTCATGAAGTTCCTTGCGGCGGAGTCCACGATCATGGTGGCCTTTATCCCCGCTTCGATCATCTCCCTGGCGGTGATCCTGCCCTGGTAGCGGGGACGGGTCTCTGTGAGGATGACCTCGAAATCCCTGCCGTTTGCCTTGGCGGCCCTCAGGATCTCGGATACCGCTGACGAATGGCAGTGGGTCATGATCCGGGCTCCGTCGAGTATCCGTTTTGATCCTACATCGATGATGCGTTCTCTGGCTTCTCTGAACTCGGCCAGGAGGTCATCTGAAAACGTCTGGATCAGACCTTGGAACTCGGCCGTCGTCTCCCACTCGGCCTCCCGCATGTTCCATTCCACGTAGCGGATGGCGTTCCTCATGAAGGGCTCCGTCTCCCGGGAATCGAACAGAATTTCCCGGGCTCGGGAGATCTCGCTCAAGACGGATTCCCGGTCTTGGGCCTCCGAGACCTTCATCTGTTCGACGAGGGCTCTAACGGCCTCGAAGGCGACGTTGGTTGCCCCTTGGATTTCGAGTCTCCTGATTCTCTCTGCGGCTTCGACGACCTTCTCCATCTCGATCACGGTATTAACTGGAGGCCTATGTTAATTTGACTTCTCCTTGACGGATGTGATCCATGGTGGTTGTCTATTCGGATCCCTCTAATTGTGGAAGGAGCCTGTGGATCGAATTGGTGAACTTTGTCTCCGACAGCCGATCCACGTCTCCCAGGGCGTCCTCCAGTTCGGGGTCGAATTCTATCGCTCCGAGATAGGCTGTGCCGTCCTCCGTGGCTTGTTTCTTGATGTAGTCGGAGGGTTTCATCACCATGTTCTCTACCACCCCCATGACAGGGACCTTTAACCTGCTCAGCAGCGTCAGCAGTTTCCTCACCGTCTCGTAGGCGAGTCTGGAGGGGGTGGTCACCACGAGGAAT
>JAUVHT010000142.1 GCA_030593155.1 Candidatus Bathyarchaeota archaeon | reverse complement strand
AAATCAAACGAATCCAACCGAGCATCCCTGAAACGGAATAAAGAAAAATACATAAAAATACGAAAAAATACGCCATCCAAACGAATCCACGACCCCTCCCACGAAAAGGAAGCCTAAAACGCCCCCAAAAAAAGGAGGGGGGGGTCATACATCCACACGTGAATACAGCGCCATCTGACGAAAGGAACCCGAAAAACGCTCCATCCCGATCCGATTCCAGGACAAAACCCAGGCCATTCCGAGAAAAACCCGTGGCAATTCCAAGCACCCCTGCAATACACAACCGTACAGGGGGGAGGGGGGGTCATGCATCTGAGCGCGAAAACATCGCCCCACAGCAAAAGGACCCCGAAAAAGCCCCCGATGCGACACCAATCATGTCAAAAGGGGTACTCATGCAATACAAAAAACGTCCTCCCAAGCAATGCATCCAGGGAAAAACCGCTATAAGCGGCCACCATTATAACGCTAAAAACCCTTATGACCACCTACCGGTCACAACCCGAAAATGGCGGGCCCGATGGGATTCGAACCCATGGTCTCCGGCTCCGGAGGCCGGTGCATTATCCACTCTGCTACGGGCCCACCGCACAAAATGGACCGACCACACCAGATTAAAACATTTCCACCGACCCCCCAGAGTCCAGAACCAAGCGCAAATACCATAAAAAACCCCACATTCGATACTTTTCTCCTAGTTAACAAATCAGAAAAGAACGAAATGGTAGACCTCAAGCAACTCACCGAGGAGAACATCGAGAAGATGACCCCCAAACGCAGGAAAGAACTCGGCATAACCCTGCTACCCATATCCCTGGAGGAAGCCCTGGACAACCTCGAAGAGAACCCCTTCGTCCGCGACAACCTAGGCCCTGATATACTGGACATCTACGTCGAAGCCAAGAGGAGGGAGTGCGCCAGCCACAAAGAAGCCAAAAAAGCGGGCGACATCCAAGAACGCCAGGGGGAGTACGACAGATACCTCCTCAGAGCCTGAGGCTACAGTCCCTCAAACTCATCTATTCCCGTCTGCTCAACTCGGTGAAAGACTCCCTCAGGAGCCTCTGGGCGCTCTCCACAATCACGGGGCCGATCCCCTTCACCTCCGAGAGAGGCCCGCTCAGGCGCTTGGTCTTTCCGCTCCTCGATACGCTAATCTCCGCATTTGTGAACTCCTCCATGACCCTGAAGGGGCTGTCGAACTGCACGAGGAGCTCCTCCGCCAGAGTCGTCCCAATCTGGGGCAAACCCGAGAGGAGGAACACCTGCTGCCGGTGGAGGGGCATGTCCCGCCTCACGCTGCGGAGCTGCACAGGACGCTCCTCCTTAACCTGCTCCCTGTACGCTAGGCGATGGAGAAGAACCGAGGTGGCCTCAGCATCCTCAGTAGGAATAATGGACAAGCCATAGTCGAGGGCGAGGCTGGAGAGAGCACCATAGACCGAGGCGGGCCTCATCCTGCTCCTCCTGAAAGCCCTAGACATCCGCCCCTCCAGGATCAGGATGGGCTTCTCATAGGCCTCGGCCATGTCCCTGGCCTGGCTGAAGAGGCGGCCATCCCTCATGCTGCCCAGAAAGTCGGCGACATCCTTCCTCTCCACGCCACAGCGATCCGAGACCACGTAGTCACAGACATCCAGCCTCCGAACCTCGACGTCGAAACCCGACAGCCGGAAATAGTTCACGATGTCCCGTCTGCTGGAGGCCTCATTACTGTCCACGAAGATGTGGAGCCCCTCAACCATCCCTACCACCCGTCTCAAACTCCAGCTCCACCCTAGACGGAGCCTCGACCCCCTTAAACGACTTGACGAGGCCGAGGACGACGCCCATGGTGACGTCCTGAACGAAGGGCCCCAACGGCACGACCTCACCGTCGACCCTGAGGGTGAAACCCGGAGCAAATCCGACGCACATATCCACGCTCGCCTCCCCCGCCAGTATCGCCCTGCCCAAGCCCAGGCAATCCTCGTAGCCACATCCGTGGCAGTCGAGGCCAGGGAGCATGGGGAACGCCCTCGCCTCAACGATGTCCGCAAGCTCACCCCCCCCATCCAAGGACACCACGGGGACACCACCCTGAGCCCGCAAACCCCCCTCAGCCAAGTCAGCCATCACAATCTCCAACCCGTTAGACAGGCCCTCGATCTCCCCAGCCTCCCGGGGGACGATGATCTTCGCCACGGTCTCCAGGGACTTGAACCCCTCGAGGACGACGAAGTCGAGGCCCCCCAGCCTGGAGACCGCCTCATTCACCGTGAAGAAGCGATCTATAAAGAAAGCCGAACCCCTCCCGTGGAGAATAGCGGTCGCCCGGGACCCCGCCTCCCTGTGACGCCAAGTGTCCTTCCCCGGAGTATCTAAGAGGACATCCTCGGCGGTGTGCTTCAGGGTGCCCACTCTATGGCCCCGATCCGTAAGCTCCCTCACAAGGGCTTCGACCACCCTAGTCTTCCCCGAGTTCTTATACCCGATGACCGAGACGACTCTGGCGAACATCATTTCACACGGTTACTCCATGGACCGGTGGGTTATATCCTTCACTACAGACCTCGAAGACTCGAACGAAAAGGAGCCGCACGTCTTCCTGAACCTGAACTCAATGGTCCGGTATATGTTCCAGAGGAAGAGATCGAGAAACCTCTTGAACGGCAGCCTGAGGGGCGATCTCCTCTCGACCAAGAGAACCTCGAACCCATACTTGGCTAGGGAGACAACATCGTATTCGCAGAAGAGGGCCCGGTGAGCCAGCCTGTAAGCCCCATCGGACTTGAAATAGGGCACGACCCCCTGCAGAATGCCCCCGTCCCTGAGCACCCTATTGGATTCCATCACGGCGTGATCTACATCATCAAGGTGCTCCAGGACCTGTCTCGCCAGCACCTCGTGGAATACTCCGTCCCGGAAGGGGAAGCCACTGTCGAGATCTGCCATGACGTCGACCTCCTCAACGTAAAAGTTCTGGTAGATCAGCCTAGCGGCGGGGTGGATGTCGACGTTCACACAGTCACGCCTGTAGTCCGTACCGGATCCGAGGTTGAGCTTAGGCATCTGTATACCTAAATTATTATCCTTCAAA
>JAUVHT010000071.1 GCA_030593155.1 Candidatus Bathyarchaeota archaeon | reverse complement strand
CCGGTGCTAATCGGACTTGCGAGACAGGAGATGTCCTCTCTTTCTCGGGGTCGAATTCCACGGCTTCCAGCGGTTCTTCCCTGATCTTGTTCGAGTGGGATTTCGATGGCGATAATGTGGTGGACGCTGACGATTCAGATGTTAATCATCAGTTCGATTTGGAGGGAGAATATGTTGTCACACTAAAGGTGACGGACTCCATCGGGGAGGTGGACGAGAACTCTTTGACTGTGACGGTGACTAATCGAGAGCCCATCGCTTCCTTCACCTGGCTGCCCGTGGAGCCAACCGTCCTCGCGGATGTGGAGTTTAACGACACCTCGGTGGATATAGACGGGTCCGTGGCCTCGTGGTTCTGGGATTTCGGGGATGAGGGAACCTCTTTCCAGGAGGATCCCGCTCATCAGTACGATGATAAGGGGAACTTCACGGTGACGCTGGTGGTGACTGACGACGACGGGGCGAGCGGCTCGGTGTCACTGGAGGTGTTATTGGTGAACGTGGGGCCCTCGGCGGGTTTCACCTTTGACCCTGACGAGGGGACCGTCGGGGTGGATGTCCGGTTCATGGACAAATCTTCTGATCCCGAGGGGAAGGCGTTGGAGTATCTCTGGAATTTTGGGGACGGGGTCACCTCCACGGCGATGAACCCTTTGAACGCGTTCGACTCGTCGGGGACTAAGAGCGTGAGCCTCACTGTGACGGACGACGAGGGGGCGTCTGACGTCATCACTAGGGAGATCATGGTCTACCCAAATGTGCGGCCCAAGGCCGACTTTTCCTTCTCGCCCGAAGGTGGGACGATCAATGACGTCTTCTACTTCGTGGACGAGTCCGTGGACGAGGACGGCAGCGTCGTCTCCTGGTCCTGGGATTTCGGGGACGGGGACACATCCTCCCGAAGGGAGCCTGATCACCGGTTCTCTGACAGCGGGGTGCACCACGTCACCCTGACGGTGGAGGATGACGACGGGAACCAGGACTCCATCTCCAAGCCGGTGATGGTGGTGAACCTTCCGCCGATGGCGGGCTTCCAGGCGTCGACGACCTCAGCCCAGGTTGGGGATGAGATTAGGTTCACTGATGGGTCCAGCGATCCCGAGGGGAAGTCCCTGCAGTATGACTGGGACTTCGGGGATGGCTCCTCCTCTGGCGAGAGGAGCCCTGTGCACGAGTTCGGTGAGGCGGGGACGTTCACGGTGGAGCTGACCGTCACGGACAGTGAGGGGGCGTCGGACTCGGTGAGCGTCTCAGTCAGAGTCGAGGAGGCGACACGCCGTGGGATACCCGGGTTCCCCTTGGAGTCGATAGTGGTAGCTCTGGTCGCCGGGGGCCTTTTGATCCGCTCTAGGAAATCTGGATAGGTCTTTCCCCTTTTTTAGTTCGCTGCCGTGTCTAGTGATGGTAATATTTAGAACTGTGAGTGTACGTGCGGGGCGGCTTCCTCTCGGCTAAGCCGGGACACTTTCCAGTGGGTGATTGGATGTGGTCTCCGTCCCCGCACGCGGGTAGATCTTGATTTGGTCATTTTAAAATGGTTATGAATCGTTAGTCACGGATCTGGGTACGTGTTTTTAGCGTGGGTTCAGGATTCGCCTTCCCACGAGGCTGATGATGGTCGGGGATATACCATGGCCGGACCGCTGTCTTTTCTGCAGGATATTGAAGATGAGCTTGATGTAGCGGATCTTCTCGTTGATGGCTTGGATGAGGTGTTTGAACTGCCTTACATTAAGGGTGACCTCAGAGGTTCCCTGGGTTAGAAGCTGGTATCCCGGAGGCCTCCCGCCCCACCATTTTTTTTTGTGCGCGACTCGCGTATTCATCGCTATAATTGTGTTTTACTCAGTACTGAAGCCTCATAATTGTTTTAATTGACCTTTTTCAGGTTCGATTGGGAAGGCCTTCTCTTGATGCACGAGGAAACCGGCGTCTGCCCTTATATCGACCGTTGCAGGGACATTCGGACCTTGAAGCGCGTAGAGGACCGGATTATCCAGGAGAGGAGGGATTATTTTTCCCGGTATGGAGAGGTCGACGGTGACGAGTACCGCGAGACCGTTGATGATTATCGGAGGAGGATGGAGGGGTTGGGGAGGGCGATGGAGAGATGTCGGAGCTCCTACAGGAGGTGTCTCCGGTTCTGGCAGCTGCAGAGGAGGGATGAGGATGAGGCGACCACGACCGTACGCTCCTCACCTGTCTTGGCGCCCCGCTGATCGTATGCGGCGTATGGTCTCGTGGGGGTCTTGGGGCTGTGAAGTTATTTATAGTGCATGTGTGTTTTTGTTGGTGATGTCGTATGGCTGATGATAGGGTTCTCGGTGGAGCGATTCTGGTGGGGAGCCTCGCGGGGGTCGTGATCTACTACTGGCTGCTGTTCATGTCTCCGTGGGCTTGGCTGACGATCCAGGTGTCTGCGTTGTTGGCGGTGGGGATGTGTCTGTTGATCATGGCGTGGATAGGGTATACGTTGGCGACGACTCCCCCTCCGATGCCGTTGGAGGATTTCGACTTCGAGGCGGATCTGGGCGAGGAGTCCGAGGAGGAGTCGGAGGAGACCGAGGAATCCGGGGAGACCGAGGCCGGGTAGCCTGGCGCGGTGTACGATTTTTCGTCTTTTATTTGGGTTGGTGGGGGGACAGTGGTTTTCATGCGCGTTATTAACGGGAATGGCCTAGGGTTTTGGTATGCATAAGTACCCCCCTTGGCATGAATCGATCACGAATGGGGGTGTTTTCGGGTTCCTTCTGTTGAAGACTTGACCTAATATAGATCCAGCCACCATCGGCACAAACGCTTTCATCGGCCTCTACACGAGCATAGGAGACCACACCACCATCCGAAACACCGAGACAGAGAACACCATCATTGAAGCCCCTCGACTGCGGAAGAAGAATCACGGACAGCCCCACAGGCCAGAACGACACCCCCCTAAACCACGAACACAACCCCCCCCAAAGGCCACAAACTAAAACTCGGAGACCAAGCCACTGTCACCTTATAAAACTCCTAAACTCTAGGAGGAGAAAAAAGAGAGACAACCCCGACCAGGACACACACAGTAGAAGGTACACGACCACCTGAACATACCGAATAAAACTCTTTATCCGAACGCCTCTCTCCCAAGTACCTGAATTCTTCCCCCATGGGGAGCAACGGATCAAACTTAATAACAGCCGTATTCTAATCGAATACAGTGAGCGCCTTGACGTTCAAGATCACAACCGTGAGGCTGCCCGAAGAGACGCTGGAGGCCCTCCAAGATCTCACAGACAAACTCCAGCGGGAGAGATCCGACATCATGAGGGAGGCCATGCAGATAGGGATCGGGGAGATGAAGCTACGCCTAGCCCTGGAGCTGTACACCAAGGGCAAGGTCTCGTTCGGGAGAATGGCCGAGCTGACAGGCTTAGGCTACAGAGAGCTCTCCCTAGCCCTCAAACGGAGAAACGTCACCCTCAGATACGGAGAAGAGAGGTTCGCCGAAGATATCGAGCAACCGGTGGGATAGTTGGCGGCATCCTCGGACGCCGGCCCCCTCATATGGCTGGGAAAATGCGACATCCTACACCTGTTGAGGAAGCTATACCCTGAGATAGTTATTCCCGAGGCAGTCTACGAAGAGGCCGTGTCACGCGGGCTTGAAAAAGGGTTTGAGGACGCTCAAATACTCAAAAAAGCCCTAGAAGAGGAATGGATAAGAGTTTACAAGACAAGCAAACAGTTCACGGACAAGGTTGAGAGCGTGGAGAAAAGACTCGATATCGAGCTAGGTATAGGAGAACGAGAAGCGATAGCACTAGCCTTAGAGAAGGAAATCTTCATCTTCCTGACAAACGATGAAGACGCGTACCAAGTAGGGACGAGACTAAGCCTAGAGCCTAAGGGGGTCCTCTATGTGCTTCTGAAGGGCGTAAAAGAGGGATGGCTGAATAAGAAACAGGCAAAGGAATCACTGGGGGAGATGCTCGAAGAAGGCTTCTGGCTCTCACCAACCATCATCCACAAGTTCCACGAAGCACTAGCCAGACCATGAGAAACCGCTCCACTCATCCTCCAAATCCGCATGCCTAAAAACACACCGGGAAGGTAACCCCGAGCGCGCGGCGAACTACCCCCCCACAAGCAGGGAGGTCTTCTTGTATAGTTAAATAAACGGAAAACACCTGCCTCATGTACAAATTATCAGAGTAAAAAACAAGCTGGGATCACGTGTGGCTACATTCTCCCCTTTCACGCCCGTGTCCGTCAAACACCTCAGAATATGTTCGACTCATCGATCATATAACGGACATACGGATGCAAATCATCTCGACAGGACTGGATCCACATGTGCTCGCTGTGCTCAGGATTCAACCTCACCTCATCAGAAGAGACATCTGCCCGCAAGAAGGCCGTGACGAACTGGATGCCCGGCCAGAAATGACACATCACCCCCCTCACCTCCAGCCCCTCCGCCCGTAGCCCCGTCTCCTCAGCCAGCTCCCTGGCCGCCGCCTGGTCCAGGGTCTCCCCCAGACGGATCCTACCCCCAGGGGTCCACCAGAGCCCCCTTCCGGGGTCGTTGCTCCTCCTCATGAGCAACAGCCTCCCCCCGTAGACCGGCAGAACGTCGACGCTGGGAACGGGCATCCTCCTCCGGATCTCCTCGTAGAGCTCCTCCTCAATCCAGCTCCCAACCATCACAACACACGCCCACACCCCCGAGGAGTCAAGACCATATAAATCAGTAATGCACGCGAACCCAGCATCTACGCCGCGCTCTTCCTGATCTTCCGCGCTAGGCTCCGCAGCTGCCGCAGACACTCCGGCGAATGCCTGAACCGCCTCTCGAACACCGGATAGTACTCGTTCATCGCCCCCAGTAGCTCGCAGAAATCCACGAACACCCGCGTGTTGCACGAGTTCAAGGCACCCTTGTTGATGCCCAGCA
>JAUVHT010000022.1 GCA_030593155.1 Candidatus Bathyarchaeota archaeon | reverse complement strand
GAATTCGAGTACGCCGGCACAGACCGAAACCCTTAAAGAATCGCCCCAAACCCAAAGGTATGGGTTACCGGCCAAAGGGCGTGGGCCCCACCCGAACCCATTCCGAACTCGGAAGTTAAACCACGCTCCGTTTGCGGCTGTAGTGATGTCTTCGGTCTCGCGAACCCGCGAAAGCTGGTGGCCCACCCTCTTCTCAGAAAATCACCGCGGCAATACCGGATCAGTGGCTAGTGGACGACCCCCAGCCTGTGCAGCTCCTCATCAAGCACTGCGCGAGTCCCCTTCAACCCCATCTGCCGCTCCACGTAGATATCCCCCGTCATCACCCCCTCCTTAAACTCCACCTCCAGAGCCTCCAGCTGAGCATCGATCTCGGCAATCCTCCTCCTCAGCATGTCAGCGTAGGACGTCGGGACCTCGACCCCCTCCCCAACGGGGGCGACATCCCTCACTATGACCCCGTCCTGAATGCGTAGGATACGGTCGGCGACCCGGGAGACGGCCGGATCGTGAGTCACCATCAGTATGGTCTTCCCCATCTCCCGGTTCACCCTGCAGAGATATTCGACGACCACCCTGGCGTTGGCCGTATCCAGCTCCCCGGTCGGCTCATCCGCCAGCACCAGGGGCGGGTCATTCGCCAGGGCCGCCGCTAGAGCCACCCTCTGCTGCTCCCCCCCGCTCAGCTCCCCCGGCTTGTGGCCCATCCTCTCCCCGAGGCCCACGACATCAACGAGCTCATTCACCTTGGATCTCCTCATCTCCTTGGAGATGCCCAGGGCCACCATGGGCAGCTCGATGTTCTCCGCGGCCGTCAGGGTAGGGATCAGGTTCATCGTCTGGAAGACGTGACCCACAGTGTCCCTCCGGTACTCCACAAGCTCCCCGGGGCTGAGCCTAGTCAGCTCCTGGCCGAAGACCTTCACGCTTCCCGCAGAGGCCCTGTCCAGGCCCCCGATGATGTTGAGGAGGGTGGTCTTCCCCGACCCCGAGGGGCCAATCAGGGCTACCATCGCCCCCTCCTCCACGTTGAGGTCGAGGCCCCTCAGGGCCTGGACCTCCAAGGGTCCTCGCGAGTAGATCTTCACGATGTCTCTCACTTCGACTGCCATCATTCACTTCTCCTTTGTCTAATCTCGGTCACTCATGCGTCCTCCACGTTGGATTCTCGGAGACTTTCTTCACCACGAACAGGATGGGGATGATCGTGGAGATGATCAGGAGGGCCACCACCACGAGCAGGGTCAACTGGGCCGAGGGGGGGAACACCACCCGCCTCTCCAGCATCAGGGTGACTGCCGCATTGAACAACCTCACTTCTCCGTGCAGCGTCACCAGGCCCACCCCCAGTCCCAGGGCCATGGAGAAGAGGGTCATGCCGAGGCTCTCCACCAGCAGCGTCACGGCCAGCTGGCGGCTCGAGAAGCCCCGGATCGCCATCACCGTGAGCTCCTTCAGCCTTATCCTGAGGGTCGTGGAGACGATGAGGACGATCCCCACCGAGGAGACCAGGGCCGCGAAGTAGACCCCCAACTCCTCCACCTTCCGGGGACCGGCCAATAGAATGTTATTCGAGGTGTTCTCCACGATCTCCTCCGCTATGTCCACCCCTTGGATGTCTGGATCGAGTGCCTCTATATCGGCCTTCACCCTCGGGAGGTCCGCCCCCTCCTCCAGCTTGACCAAGATCCGGGACAACGAGACATACTTCTCCCTCAAATCGAAGGTGTCGGGGACGTAGAGGGTGGGGTTCTGAATCTGCTCTCCGGTCCCGGAGTCCTTCCCGAAGAACCCTACCACCGTGAAGGTGTGGATCTTGTCTCCGAGTCCCAGGAGCCAGGGCATTCCTATCTCCACATCTGTGATCCTGGCAGCCCTCTTCCCGAGGATGGCGTTGGTGTGGGTCTCGTTCATGAGCTCGAAGACGAACTCACCCTCGATCCATTCCTCCTCCAAGTAGGCGATCTCTCTCCACTCCAACGGATCTATGACCCTCACGGGGATTGTCCCGACGATGCTCTCCGCATCGAACAAGGTCTCCACGGTCGCGGCCGCGACCCCCTCGACTCCAGCCACTTTGTCACGGATGGCATCGGCGTCCTCAAAGTCGAAGAGCCAGACCGATGCGTCGGCGCCGATGCTGATCCTCGTTATCCTTTCCGTGAAGTCGTCGGTGCTAGCGATACCGCCGATGACGGAGACCCCGTAGCCCAGGATGAGTGCCGCCATGAAGGCGTAGGCCGCCGTGCGCCTCGCGTTCCTCCTCGAGCTCAGCGTCGAGAAGATCGCGATGTCCCCGACCAGACGTTTGCTTATCCTACCCAAGACCTCGTGGAACACCGGTAGGTGCTGGATGAAGAGCTTGGAGGCGCCCCAGAAGATCAGGATGGGGGATATGTAAGAGAGGACGAAGTCAACGCCCCACCAGGTGGAATAGAGGAGGAAGACCACCAGGTTCCCGGTTTCGGGTCGGAACTGCTCGACGGTGACCCCCACGACGAGCATGGCCACGCTATACAGGCCGAGGAGGAGGGCGAGGGCCGCCTCGTGCCAGGAACCGGTTTCCTCCTCTGATTGATACTCCATCAGGGCGTCTACGATGTCCAAGTTGACCGCCCTCTTGGCCGGTTTGTATATGGCCGATACAGCGAGGGCGCAGCTGAATAACAAGGAAGCAACCAGGGTGACTGGAGATACCGAGCCGAAGACTTGGGCTATACTTAACCCCGGCATCACCAGCGGGATGATGGCGGCTCCCAGGAGGATGCCCACGACTCCGGCGAAGAGGCTTATGATCACGGCCTCGAAGAGGAAGACATAGAAGGCCTGGCCGTGGGTGAAGCCCCTGGTGAAGAGGAGGCCTATCTCCCTTCGGCGCAGCCCCAGGGAAATGTCCGAGACCGTGACCCCCAGGTACCATGCGGTGAAGAAGACAGGGGCCGCGACGAGCAGCGTGTTCGTCTTCATCTGGGAGGATACCCCCCCTAATACGTTGAGGAGCTCCCCCAGATAGTTGACCGGTACGTAGCCGTATCGGGCGCCGAGACCGTTGACCCTCTCGTAGATGGTATCCACCCTGGACCACGACCCTTCGATGTTCCAGGGGTCCACGAGGTCCTCCCTCTCCAAGCCGATCACCGTCTCCGCTATGAGTACCCTGGTGTGCCTCCTGTGCTCCGCGTATATCTCGTGCATCCACTCTAGGAAGCTCTCCTCACTCAGGAGGATCAGCTGGTGGAGGGGTCTCCGGCTCGCGAGGCTTGAATCGGTAAGTAGTGATGTGAGGAAATCGGCGTACCGTCCGAAGGCTATCGAGAAGAGCCTGTCATCGACTTCCACAACGCCCCCCACCGTGAACTGGGCGGAGCGCTTCTGGATATCGATTATGCTCCCCCCCGGCACGTAGGTGGGAACCGTCAGGGTGACGGTCTCGCCTTCCCTGAACAAGGAGGCGTTGACCGAGTCCTCGGCGACGTATATCTTCCCAGGCTCGAGGCGGTCCAGCCCCTCCATCCCCTGCACCAGACTGGAGTCGCTGGCTATCGCCACGATCGTGAAGGGCATGGAGGCGTTCACCCCCGGGAGGCTCACCTCCATCCCCTCCCCCGGCCCAAGCCCCACGCTCCGGATCAGGTGCTCGACCCAGGCCACGTGCTCGAGCATGCCGATGGCCTCCTCTACCTCTGCGAGGGAGGTCCTAGTCAGGTTCCGGTCCTCGGCGGACGAGACAATGTCGATGTCAGTGGCCTCGAGGGCTTTCCCCAGCATCGACGCACCGACGGAGTCCGCCGCCTGGAGGATGCCGGAGAAGAGGGTGGCCGCAAGGGCTACGCTCAGGAACAGAGCGAGGAAGATGCCTCTCCCCCGGGTGAGGCGCTTCAGGGCGTAGCTGTACATACTAAGATTTACAATGCTATCATAGAACGTTAAAAGACTTCTACTCGAGTCCCTCCGTCGATCTTATAGGATTTATTATGTTTCGTCTTCTTTATCGTCCTTACATGAAGATTTATAACAGGGGAGCGGTCTTCAACAGAAGTGATTAGAGTGTTCTTCCAAGTCGAGCAGTTATTGCAGAACCAGAGCGATATCGGCATGATCCTTCAGACCCTATTCAGCCTCAGCTTCATCATCTACCTGTTCTACGCCCAGCGGATCCAGGCGATGTCCATGCTGAGGCAGGTGGAGGGGACTCTGAGGAAGGTCAAGGAGATAAGGGACGAGGGGCGCCGAGTCTCCGTCGAGACCGTGAAGGAGGTGGGAAAGCCTGAGGGCGACCCGTCCTCCGATGTGGACAGGTTCCTGGAGCACTTCCTAATCCCGCCTGTGAGTCTCGACCCGGCTGGCATCGTCGGCAAGCTGGGGCAGCTGCTCAACGTCAGGGAGAACACCTTCAAGGCCGAGGTGAGGGCGATGGCCCCCGAGGCCTCTGACAGCGAGGTCGACAACCTGGAGAACCTGCTGGAGGCCTCCCTGGCGCTGAACATCTACTACAAGGTGATCCGCCACTACTACCTCCTCGGGAAGAAGACCATGAACATCTACGTCATAATGCAGATCCACATGATCCTCCCCATGATCGTCCGGGAGATCGAGGCCTACTCAGCCGCCCTCCAGGCCTTTAAGAATGGCATGCCCATCGGCGACGGCGTCGGCGCCCTAGTCGCGGCCAAGATGATGCACGGCCACGAGTGGACGGAGGTGGCGAAGGAGATGGTGGCCGCCGAGGTACCCTACAACGGTAGGACCCTGATCGTCACCAAGGCCAAGGGGCCCGGGGGCTCCGTTGGTAAGCCGGGGGATGCCGTAGATAACATACTGAACATGCGGAAGGGGAAGGACGAGGTCAAGGCCGTCATCATGGTGGACGCGGCCGGCAAGCTGGAGGGAGAGCCGACGGGGTCCATAGCCGAGGGCATCGGCGCCGCCATAGGCGGCATCGGCGTCGAGAAGTACAAGATCGAGGAGGCGGTGAAGGCCAAGGGCATCCCCATGTACGCCGTCGTCATCAAGCAGGACATCACCCACGTGGTCGCCCCGATGGTGGAGGAGCTCTACACCGCCTGCGACACCGCCGTCGAGGTCATAAAGCGGATGATCGAGGAGAAGACGGAGGAGGGGGACACCGTCCTGGTGGCCGGGATCGGCAACACGGTGGGGGTGGCGCAGTAGGTGAGGAGGATGGCGGAGGCCGGAGCGCCCCAGAACCCGATGATGAGCCTCTCCTGGGTGACCCTGGCCGTCGTGGTCGTCATAGGGATCTTCTCCCTGATGAGCCTCTGGATGGGCTTCCAGGCCTACGGCTCTGAGCACCCCGAACAGTCCACGTACTACATCATCATAGGCACCGCCGGCTTCGCCGCCATAGGCTACATGTTCTTCAGGACCAAGACCATAACCACGAAGAAGCAGACCGTCCCCAAGGTGGACGTCGTCACCATCCTGGAGTGCCCCTCCTGCGAACTGAAGCGGGTCAGGGACTTCAAGAGGGGGGACTACGTCTACAAGGACGACGAACCCTGCACCAGATGCGAGGGCACGATGCTCATCACGGGCATCCACAGGCGGGCGGAAGAGAAGAAATCTAAGCGGTCGTGACCACGCAACCGTCCTCGGTCACGATGACGGTGTGCTCCGCCTGCGCGACGGGGGCCCGACTTTTCTCCACAAGCTGGGGATAGGAGTAGACGCACTTGGCCCTCTGAAGCTCTGCGAAGGCCTCGACGCCCTCGGATCCCGGGAACCTTCCGTGGACCCAGCGGGAGGCGAAGGGCATGGTCCTGTACTCCGTCTGAATGTACTTTAGCATGCGCTTCGCCGTCTCGCTCTTCACCTTCCGCTTCTTCCTGAACTGGTAGATGTTGCTGGGCGCCCCGTCCACGACCAGCCCAGCGGCGTCCGGGGGGACGGAGAAGGGCTCTATGGCGTAGACGTCCCCCTCATGGAGAGCGTGGCCCCGGCCCTCCGGGATGTTGGGGATTGACTGGCCGGCGTGGACGACGTATCGGGCCATCCTGTGACCCGTGAGGTTCCGGATGGGGGTGTAACCCCTGGCTTTGATGGCCCGCTCGATAGCCCTCCCGATGTCGATGGAGTTCACCCCCGACCCGACCATGTTTATGCCTGCTTCAAGGCCCGCCTCCGCGGCCTCCACCATCCCCTCCAGGCGAGGGGCTAAGCATATGGTTGTGGCGGTGTCGGCGATATAGCCTTCGATGTGGACCCCGATGTCCACCTTCACTAGGGATCCCTCTGGGACCGTGGATCTGTCCCCTACTGCCGATGTGTAGTGGGCCGCGACTTGGTCGATGTCGACGTTGCAGGGGAAGGCAGGGGCTCCCCCATGCTCTCTCATGGAACTCTCGACGAAGTCGCAGATCTCGATTATCGGCGTGCCGACCTTGACCCGGGCTCTGACCTCGTTCCTCACCCGGGACGCGATTCTCCCCGCCTTCATCAGGGCGTCTGCTGGCTCCAATTCTGGCCGCCTCCAACCGTAATTGGCCCATGCGGAAAAAAGGGTTGCCTATTGTCGCCCTACTTCACGATGAGTATCGGCTTGGTGCAGGAGTCGACCACCCGGCGGCTGGTGCTCCCCAGGATCCATCCGGTGTATCCACCTATGCCCCGGCTCCCCATGACGATGATGTCGACGTCGTCTTTCTCGGCCTGCTCGACTATGGTGGCAGAGGGCCTTCCTTCTTTAAGGATCGACTCGGTTTTTACTCCAGGATATTCCTCTTTTACTTTTTTCTCGGCCTCTTTGAGGACGTTCTGGTATAACACCATCATCTTATCCTGGTACTGGGCCATATCCTTGGCTGCGGAGAGGGGGATTGCACCGAAGCCCTCGTCCGGGAAGATGGGGATCATCATCCTCTGGACGACGGCGACGAGGATCAGCTCGGCATCGAATTTCTTTGCGATGGTGGCCGCGTGCTCCAACGCGTTGTTCGAAGGTTCCGAACCGTCCAGGGCTACGAGAATCTTCCTGTACATATCCACCCAAGTGAACTCTCTCTGGAGTCATTAATAAATCCCCGTAGTTGACCGGAACCCCGAGTCTCCCTGGCGTATTCACCTGAGAAATGGACGATGGAGGGTGATCTAACCCTCTCTCCCCTTCGTCTGCAGGATCTTCAAGGGACCGTACAGTTTGACGATGAGCCGCCACTGCTCCTCGTCGTAGAATCTGCACAGCCCTTTCCCGAAGGCTTTCGCCGCCTCCATGACGAAGCGGGAGGCCTCCTCGATGTCTGTTACGTGGCTGGCTCCGGTGGCGCATCCGGGCACGGCGATCTCGGCGGTGATGGCGACCCCGACGACGGGGACATCGGTGGCGGTGCAGGGCTGCATGATGCTGTTGATGTGGTCGATGCCGGTGCCGTAGGGGGTGATGTCCTGGGTGGTGATGGGGCAGACCCTGGGGATGCGGCCGGTGGTTATCTCCATGATGTCCAGGAGGTCGTCGCTCACCTTGAGGATCCAGCCCTCCTTCACGGTCGGGGTGATGGCGAAGCCCCTCCACTTCACGATCCTGTTCCCCTTGGTGGTGTCGATGGAAAGCACCGCGTCCATGCTCCCGTCGATCTCCTCCTGGTTCATCACCCCGATGTCCACCGGTGAGCCCATGAAGGGCACGGGCTCGTGGGGCGTAATCGGAGAGCTCGGGCAGACATGGGTGGCGACGACCACGTCCCCCTTAAGCCTGTCCCCCTTCGCCTGCATGTCGGCCAGCTTGAGGGCCACCGAGAGGGCGGTGACCGCGCCGTCGGCGTCCGAGACTATCCCCACCATCTCGGGGCGAGCCCCGACCCCGCCCAGCCTCCCCACCACCCCCAGGGTGGGCGCCGAGCCGCCGCTCGTCTTCCCCTCCGTCCCAGGGATGCGGACCTTTATGAAATCGGTCTGACCGCGCTCGCCCTTGATGGTCTTGACGGAGACCTCTGTCAGCCCCCGGGACCTGAACAGGTCGGCGACCTCTCTACCGGAGACGGTGGGACTGTCGAGGAGATCGTATATCTCTAAAACCTGATTGAACATTATCTCGACCCTAGAACCCTATTCATCTCCTGGGAATAATAATCTGTTGAGGGGGCCGCGCAATCCTAGGGGTTTTGAGAACTTTTATCTCATCTCCTTTTCTCCGATTGATTGGATCCTGCTCTAGATTCCTACGTTTCTAAGAACGTTACAAGGTACAGTATGCCGACGCCGAGCACCATGGCGGCGAACTGGACGATGGTCCTGCCTAGCTCCTCCTCTGCATGGAGCTCCGGGATGAGGTCCGAGCCCGCTATGTAGATGAAGTTTCCGGCTGCGAAGGGGATGAGGAACGCCGTAAAGTTCTCGATCTGAGTGCCGAGGGAAAGGGCGATTATGACGCCCAGGAAGGCCGTGAGGGAGGTGAGGAAGTTGTAGAGGATGGCTGTGCGCCTCTCGAAGCCCGCGTATATGAGGACCCCGAAGTCCCCCAGCTCCTGGGGGAGCTCGTGGAAGCTGATGGCGAGGGTCGTGGCCAGCCCCGTGGAAACCGAGATGAGGTATGATGCTCCTATCGCCAGGCCGTCGATGAAGTTGTGCACAGCGTCGCCGAACAGGTTCATGTAGGCGAAGCTGTGGGGGTGCTCCTCCGAGGTGGGAACGTGGCAGTGCCTCCATCTGAAGACCTGCTCCACGATGAAGGAAGTGAGGATGCCGATCAGGATCCATGTGGAGACTTGGAGGGTGAATCCGTTGGCCTCAGAGGCCTCGGGGATGAGGTGGAACATGGCTCCGCCGAAGAGGCCGCCCACCGAGAAGCTGACTAGGTACTTGAGGACCTCCTCCTTCAACTCCCTTCTCAGCATGATGGTGAGTATCCCCCAGAGGGACAGGGCGCTCACAACGGCGACGCTGAGGAGGGAGTAGGCCCAGACCTCATACATCACAGGGTATATGGTCGGGGCGAAGCTTAAATCTTCTTTAAAACAGGGGGGCTATCGTGAGTCATGGAGCCCTTACGATGAGGGCGAACCCCTCGTAATCGTACCTCCGGATGGGGATCCCGTCTCTTACACCTTCCTTGTACTCTCCTGCCTTCCCTGTCTTGATGCTTCTGGCGGCTTCCAGCACCTCCCGGAGGATTCCCTTCCCCACCCAGGCCTCGTTGTGGCTCGGCAGCAGCCAGTCGTAGTGGGGGGAGAGGCCGACCATCTTGTCATAGCTCTCGATGAACTGGTCGAGGTCGGTGCTGGGGGAGTAAACGTAGAGGGGGGCGTTGTAGAATGTGTCTCCGGTCCAGAACAGCCTGGCTTCTCTGTCGAGGAGGCAGACGGAGTCGGGGCTATGACCCGGGGTGTGGACCACCTCCAGCCTCCTGCCGCCGAGGTCTATCCCGTCGCCGTCTCCGAGCCAGCGAGTCACCCTGAACGGGGGCACGTTGTAGGTTGCGGGGTTGAACCCCTCGGGCAGGGGCTTCCGGACCATCCCCTCCTCCAGGAAATGGGCCATGGACTCGACGCTGCACCCCT